>JANOYJ010000305.1:0-8334 GCA_031428815.1 Phyllobacterium sp. | reverse complement strand
CGACGAGGCCACGATCGCGCGCCGCAACGCCGAGATGGCGCAAGCCATCGCAGCGACTGCGCCCGCTGATCTGCTCGTCGTCGCTGTCCTCAAAGGCAGCTTCATGTTCGTCGCCGACCTGATCCGCGCCATGCACCGGGTCGGCATGACGCCGCAGGTCGAGTTCGTGCATCTGTCGAGCTATCGCGCCGCGATGGTCTCGTCGGGCCAGGTCGAGATCCTGCGCGACGTCCAGAGCGAGGTGCGCGGACGCCGGGTGCTGCTGGTCGACGACATCCTCGAATCCGGACGGACGCTCGCCTTCGCCAAGGATCTGCTGGCGGCGCGCGGCGCGACGCGGGTCGATACCGCCGTGCTGCTGGAAAAGCCCGGCAAGCGCGCAGTCAACATCCAGGCTGACCATGTCGGCTTCGTCTGCCCCGACTACTTCGTCGTCGGCTACGGCATGGACGTCGCGCACGCGTTTCGCGAATTGCCGTTTGTGGGTGTGGTGAAGGGTGATGCCTGAGGCAGTCACTTGGTTGAGAATGCCACCCGGGTGATCGATTTTGGCAACTTCAGATTTGCATCATTAGTAAGAAAATTCGAACATTTTGCCTCATCTGCCGAGGCAACATGAACGGCATCGGGTGTTCTCAAGCCATATTCGCCCCGGTAATGACTGGCGCGAATGTAAGTTTCGCGAGAAGTAGGAACTAAAGTTACCGCACCGCTCTCCTCAAGAAACTGGCGATAATGTTTGATCATTTCAGAATTTTTATTTCGAAAGGGCAGAACCAGCAGTTCGCATAGCGTGAGTTCGCTGGTGTAAACCTCGCAAGACCCAGACAGAATCGCGGCGCGAATTTCTTGGATTTGCAGCTCAGCCTGCGCAAATCCTTCGAGCAAATAGATGAATATGTTTGTGTCGAAATAGACGCGTCTGCCAGCCAGCTGATCAGTCAGTCCCATTTATCTCGCTCGGCACGGATATACTCATCGATTTCTTCCACGCTTGTAAATACTCCCTTGGCCGAACCAATCCAAGGCCTGATGTCGACCCCCTTTTTTGCCAATGACTTTGGCAACTCTCGACGTGCGGTAATTTCCTGAGGACGCAATATGATGCTGTCGCCGTCAACGACAATAGAAAACAGATCACCGGCTTGCGCGGCTATTTCCTCCCTGATAGACGCAGGAATGGTGACTTGGCCCTTGTCTTTGAGGCGTACTATTTCCATGTGTTCGACCTCGCGCCTTATATGAAAGTTGGAAAATCGTACTTTCCTACAGTTGCGCGAAAATGTCCAGCTATCAATCAAACTTCAGCAAGCGTTCCAGATAGTTCTTCTCGATTTGCGGGCTGATGGCGTCGCCTAAGCGCTTGCGAATGGCATCGAGGATTTCGCGGGCGCGCTGGACGTCGATGTCATCCGGAATTTTGGTCGTCTGGCCGAAATCCGGACCCGTTGTTGAGCGTGGACGTCCGAGTGGATCGTTTTGGGCATTACCGCCGCGCCTTTGGCCGGGTTGCATGCCGCCGCCGTCTTTGCCCATTGCCTCTTGCATTTGATTCATCAGGCTTTCGCCGCCTTTTCGCAGTGCATCGAGCGCGTCGCTCTGGTCAGCAAGCGCTTCGCCGCCTTCACCTTCGCCCAGATTGCCTTCTGCTTGTCCCATGGACTTGCCGGCGTCGCCAAAAGCCTTGCCCGGATCAAGACCAAGGCCTCTCAGATCGCCCATCATGCCTTCCAGATCACGTCGAAGCTGGCCTTGTCTATCTTGGAGGCCGCCGAAGGACTGACCTTGCCCATTGGGGCCTTGTCCTTGACCGTTTTCGCCGGGTTGCTGTCCTTGACCATTCTGGCCCTCTTGGCCTTGGCCATCCGACGGATCGCCGTTTTCTCCGGATTGACCTTCGCCCTGTTGATCGAGACGTTGGGTTTGGTCCATTAACTCCTGTTGGCGGCGCATCATGTCGCCCAGCTTGTTCAGCTGTTCGCTCATCGCTTCGCCATTTTCGCCTGCTTGCTGTTGGCCTTGACCCATTTGCAGATTGTTCATCATCTCATTGAGTTGAGACAAGAGTTCTTTGGCCTGATCCTTAGCCCCTTGCTTGGAGAGTTCCTCAATTTTCTCCATCATCTTATCGATGTCAGACTGAGAGAGCTCACGCGCATTGGGAGGGCTTTGCGCCAAGTTCGGGTTTTTCTTTGCTTGCTCTGCAAGCTCTTTCATCACGCCGTTCATTGCATCGCGAAGCTCTTTCATGAGCTTTTCAATTTCAGCGTCGGAGGCACCATTCTCCAATGCTTGGGCGAGATTTTCCTGTGCTTGTTTCATACGCTTCTGCGCGTCGGACAGGCCTGAATCCTCAATGCCATTGGCGATTTGCCACAGATAGGCGACAACATCGCGCAGGGCTTCATCATTACTGGCGGCGGCAAGGCGTACACGGGCTGTATGAAGACCAAGAAAGTGTGATGGGTTTTTTATCGTATCTTCAGGGCGCATCGTCAATGCATCCAATAGATCAAGAACGCGCGGCTTGGTATTGGCGTCCATTGCCAGCATGCGGCGCTGCTCTATGAGTGCGGCAGCGAGCATGTTGGAGAAAATCTTTTCCGGCAGCAGGATGGTTTTTGCGGGCGAGCGACCCTCCTGTTTGGCATCATCAGTTGCGGACAGGCTCAGACGTACTGATGCCCCTGCCCAAGGATGCTCTGCGAGATCTTTTGACGTCTTTGCGATACCATCTTTTGACTTTCGGCCGGGCGTCGACAGTTTGACCTCAGGCGCCTCGAACAGAGGGTGGGCTTTCGGATCAATTATCTCAGGCAGGATGAGGGCCTTGGCCGAGGCGATGCCGTAATCATCCGTGCCTTTGTAGGTCAATGTCAGCGTACCGTTCAGCGCACGTTCGGGATCAATGACAAAGTCAATTTTCGGCGGCACATCGGGGATAATTTTGAACTGCCAATCGCGAATGGATCTCTCGCCATCTTTCAGCGTCAATTCACCATCCGCAGTGAGTTTGGCTTTGAACACGATGGGCTGGGCAGGGGCATCATCCTTCGGCACCTCGGCGGGCTTCAGAACTGAGGTACCGAGCGCTGCGATTTCAGTCCCGGAGCCACCAATGACGCGCAGGGTGATGTCGCTGTTGACGGGTATGGAGAAGGCCTTTGTGTCGGCATTGGCTGCAGATGTCAGAAATATCGGCGCGCGTCCGGTATAGCCGGGCGGGGTTACCCAAGCATCGATGCGTGGCGGGATTTTTTCCGGTAGCGGCGCGCCGTGGAAAATATCGGTGAGACGGCCACCCGAACCACTGAATGAAAAGGCCAGAGCGACGGCGGCGAACAGGACTGGAATCGAACGCAGCGCATAGGGATCGAGACGCGGAATGGCAGGGCGGGGCTTGTCGGGGGACACCGCGCCGAGTTTTTCGGCCATACGGCGTTGATGCTCAGCCCAAAGCGCCTGTGAAAACGCATCATTGTCGCCCGCCGGTCGGTCGGTTTGTACCGTGATCGGCTGATGCTGTAGCGCATTGGCTTCTTCGATGCGTGTGGTGATTTCATTCGAACTTGGCAAGCGCAGGCGCAGGAAGTCAGCGAAGGCAGCAAGAGCGAGCAGCGCGAAGATTGCGCCAACCGCGTAGCGCGATGGTTCCGGCAACAATCTGAAAAGGCCAGCCCATGAAATTGCTGCAAAGACGAGCGCGAGCACAAGCAGCGGCAGGAGTTTGGGCCAAAACCTCTCAAAAGCTATGGCAGCGCCCGTTGCTATCCTTGCGCGGGTTAATGCGCCGGACGTCGCTTGTGTGATTTGACCGTTCTCATCTTCCATTGGAATCAAAATAGCACGGTTCGTGGCGAAGACGAGGCGTCCACGATAAATTGATTAAGAGACCAGCCAATCTGGCAGAGAGTCCAAACCGATCAGTTCCTCATAGGTCCGCCGAGGCCGGATGACATGAAATTCCGCGCCATTTACCAGCACTTCCGGCACAAGAAGGCGGGAATTGTACGTTCCAGCCTGCACCGCTCCGTAAGCGCCGGCTGTTCCGACCGACAATAAATCACCCGGCTCGGGCAAAGGCATTTCGCGGTCAAGTGCTAGGTAGTCGCCGGTCTCGCAGACCGGACCTACCACATCGGCGGTGATTCGCGGCGCGTTGACTTCGGGTTCGTTGACCGGACGGATGTCGTGGTGCGCCTCGTATAGCGTCGGGCGGATGAGATCATTCATAGCGGCATCGACGATGACGAAGTTTTTATGATCGCCGCCTTTGACGAACAAAACTGAGGTTACCAGAATGCCGGCATTGCCGACAATCAGCCGTCCCGGCTCGACCAGAACTTTCATGCCAAGGTTTGCTGTGTGCTTGCGTACAATCGCGCCGTACGCATCGGGAAGTGGCGGCGGGGCGTTGTCGAGATGGTACGGAATGCCCAAACCGCCACCAAGATCGATATGCTCAATGGCGTGGCCTTCGCTGCAAAGCTTCAGAGCAAGTTCGGAAAGCAGCTTGATCGCTTCGTCAAAAGGTTCGAGATCAACAATCTGGCTGCCAATGTGCATGTCGATGCCAACCGCCTTTAGGCCGGGCAATTCAGCGGCGCGGGCATAGGCTTGGCTGGCCTCGTCGAAAGGAATGCCGAATTTGTTCTCCTTGCGACCCGTCGAGATCTTTTTATGTGTCTTGGCATCGACATCAGGGTTGATGCGGATGGAGACTGGCGCGATTTTTCCGGCGGCAACAGCGCGTTCGGAGAGCAGTTCCAGTTCGGGGCGGGATTCCACGTTGAAACAGTGAATGCCCAATTGCAGGGCGAAATCCATTTCCTGTGCAGTCTTGCCGACGCCGGAGAAGACGATTTTCGAGGCGGGAATGCCCGCTGCCAATGCGCGGCGCAATTCACCTTCGGATACAACATCCGCGCCTGCGCCGAGCTTGGCCAGGGTTTTGATGACCGCTTGGTTGGAATTGGCCTTCATCGCGTAGCAGACCAAGGCGTCAACACCGGCAAGGCCTTGCGAGAACACTCTGAAATGTCGCTCTAAGGTTGCTGTTGAATAGCAATAAAACGGCGTGCCAACCTTGGCTGCAATGTCGGCAATGGCGACATCCTCAGCATAAAGCGCACCGTTACGGTAATCGAAATGGTTCACGGAAGGCTCGCTTGTTACTTAATGAGGCCGTCAAGGATGAATGGCTTGTCTTCAACCGGCGGTGCTTTCTCGCCCTTTTCAGGTGCGGTCGCCAATGATGGCGCTTCCAGAGGTCCCTTTCGACCACAGCCTGTCAGCGACAGTGTCAACATAAGCGTGGCGGAGAGAACGAGTGAAATTGTGCGGGCCATGTCAGATCCAGTTTGGAAGTGGAGTTGAGCGGTCATAGAGGATTTTTTCGAGTGAGGCCACCCTGTGCCGCGCGCAGTTCAATCGAAGCCTTCACTCGTCTGAGTGGGCTTGCCAATCTAGCTTGGCTTTTATTTGACGTGTTCCGACTTGCCGACTGAAGGCGACTTGGGCTTCCAAAGCCCTTGCCACGGTTTCGGATTTGGTCCGCGTTCCCATAATTTTCATGACTTCGGCCAACAGCGTCTCGTTTATGTCGATGGTGTGGCGCATGGTAATCTCTCGACGTTGGTGACCAGACCATCAACTTGGCGTAGTAACTTCAATCACGGGGTGAACCGATCTCCGTGTCACGCCTTGACGATCCGCTTCCGCCAATAACGGATTTGCTTTCTCACTTCCAGCGGCGCTGCGCCGCCGAAGCTGGTGCGGCTGCGGACGGATTTTTCGACGGGGAGGATTGAGAAGACTTCGCCGGTGATGCCGGGATGCAGCGTTTGCAAATCGGAGAGTGTCAACTTTTCCAGACCGCATTTCTGCGCTTCCGCCGTTGCCACGGCACGACCCGCGATGTGATGCGCTTCGCGGAACGGGATGTTGAGCGTGCGGACCAACCAATCGGCTAGGTCCGTTGCCGTGGCGTAGCCGGCACCTGCGGCCTTTTTCATGTTGCCAGCGTTAATTGTCATGTCGCTGACCATGCCGGTCATAGCCGCCAAGCAGAGCTCCAGCGTTTCCGCAGCGTCGAAGACGGCCTCCTTGTCTTCCTGCATGTCCTTTGAGTAGGACAAAGGCAGGCCCTTCATCACCGTCAACAAGGCGACGAGTGAACCGGTAATACGGCCCGTTTTGGCGCGGACGAGTTCGGCGGCATCGGGGTTTTTCTTTTGAGGCATGATCGAGGAGCCGGTGGAAAAACTATCAGACAGCCGGATAAAGTTGAACTGCGGCGTTGACCAGATGACGATTTCTTCGGCAAAACGCGACAGATGCGTTGCTGTGATCGCAGATGCGGCAAGGAATTCCAGCGCGTAGTCGCGGTCGGAGACGGAGTCCAAAGAATTGCGCGTCGGTTCACGAAAGCCGAGAGCCTTCGCTGTCATGTGCCGGTCTATGGGAAAGCCCGTTCCAGCCAAAGCGGCTGCGCCGAGCGGTGATTCATCCATCCGCTCAATCGCATCGCGAAACCGCGACAGATCGCGCCCGAACATCTCGACATAGGCCATGAGATGATGGCCGAACGTCACTGGTTGAGCGCTTTGCAAATGGGTGAAGCCCGGCATGACCGATGCGGCGTGAATTTCTGCTTTGTCCAGCAGTGTGCCGATCAGAACTTTCAAGGCGGTTGCGCATTTGCCGGCTTCTTCTTTGACCCAGAGTCGGAAATCCAGTGCCACTTGGTCATTGCGCGAGCGGGCGGTGTGCAGGCGGCCCGCTGGCGCGCCGATGATCTCGGCGAGCCGGGCTTCGACATTCATGTGAATGTCTTCGCGCTGGCGCGAGAATTCGAATTTCCCGGCTTCAATTTCGCTCAAGACATTGTGAAGCCCGGCTTCGATCTTTTGCTGATCGCTTTCGGTAATGATGCCTTGTTTGACCAGCATTTGCGAATGGGCAATCGAGCCGCGAATATCCTGGGCGTATAGCTTCTTGTCGAAACCGATGGAGGCGTTGATTTCTTCCATTATCGCGGTAGGACCGGCGGCAAAACGGCCACCCCACATTTCATTGCTCGCCTTCTTGTCTGACATGCTATGGTTCCGCTGACGGAGTAAATTAATGACTGAAACTAAGACACCCGGGCCGATTAGCCCGATCACAATCATCGGTGCGGCCTTGGTGCTCGGCATTCTTGCCGGTGCGGCGGTTCTATACGTTAAAGGCCAAGGCTCTGGCAATCAGGTTGCGGTTTCAAACGGAGAAGCGTGCAAACAAGACGAAGCGCTTGCGGCTAGTCTCAATGGCGCGGCGAAAGGTGATGTTGCCGCCATGTTGCCGACAAGCGAGCCGCAATCGTTGGCGGCATTGTCTTTCAGCGGGCCAGATGGCAAGCCAAAAACGCTGGCTGACTTGAAAGGTAAAACGGTTCTTTTGAACCTTTGGGCGACGTGGTGTGTGCCATGCCGGGAGGAAATGCCTGCGCTCAATGCACTTCAAGCGAGCGCGGGCAACGATGCTTTTGAAGTTGTTGCCATTAATGTGGACACAGGCAGTGATGAAAAGCCGCGTCAATTTCTGAGTGAAATCAGCGTTCATAAACTCGCCTTTTATCAAGATTCCAGTCTAGGGGTGTTCAACGACTTGAAGAAACGCGGGCTGGTACTCGGTCTTCCGGTTACGCTTCTCGTCGGGCCGGATGGATGCACAAAGGCTGGAATGAACGGTCCGGCCAATTGGGGCGGGGCAGATGCCAAGAATTTTATTGATACAGCGCTTAAAGGATTGGGCTCGTGAATTCAGATGACTTGAGACGCTTGGCGCTTTCGCTCCCCGAGGCGGAGGAGAAATCTCATTTTGACAAGCCGGATTTTCGGGTGCGCGATACGATTTTCGCCTCGCTCAAAAACCCGCGCATTGCTGTGGTCAAACTGACGCGTGAGCAACAAGAGGTCATGGCCTCTGCAGAACCCGATGTTTTCTCCGCTGTTGCGGGCGGCTGGGGGCTGAAAGGTTGGACAGAAATCTACCTTGAGTTTGCCGATGAAGCGGCGCTGAAGTCGGCGCTGACGGCTGCTTGGAAGAATGTCGTGCCGAAGGTGATGTTGAAGCTGTTGGTTTGAATATGAGAGTGACCGCGTTGTCGCGGCTAGGCATTTCGACAAAGCATGACAGGTTTTACGGTAAGATGCCCGTAAACAGGATTGTCTGCATCAAAAATTGTAAGTTTACGCACCTTTAAATTGACTTGAATTCGAATTTCTGCAACTCTAGCGCAGATTTTGGCGGGGGCTGAACTATGCGGTTTGCGGGCAATGTGATTTGGTTTGT
>JANOYJ010000304.1:0-2331 GCA_031428815.1 Phyllobacterium sp. | reverse complement strand
GTTTCGGTCAAAGTCGGTGTAGTAAATGCCTTGCGTCACGATGGCGAAAGTGATCGTTCCAAAGAAAATGCCGATCACAGAGCCGAAACCACCCGTCAGCAAAACGCCGCCCACGACAACGGCAATGATTGAATTGAAGATATAGGACTGCCCGCCCGACACCTGCGCTGAATTGAACAAAATGGCCTGACACATGCCCACGAAAGCCGCGCTGGTGGCTGAAAGCACGAAGAGCGTGATGGTCAGCCGGCGGGTCGGAATGCCAGCATTTCGTGCCGACTCCTTGTCCCCGCCCATGGCAAAAATCCAGTTACCGTACTTGGTGAAGTGCACGAAGAAAATGTAAACTGCTGTTGCGACCAGCCACCACGCGATGAGGACCTGAAACTGCTTGCCAAAATACAGGTCGCCAAAAATGGCCTTTGCGAGCTGTGGGGCTTTGATGGCAACGCTCGTTGTGCCGGTTATGATAACGGACAGTCCTAAGACGGTGCCCGCGACGGCAAACAAGGTGCCGAGCGTGACAATGAATGACGGCACCGCCGTGCGCACCACAAGATTACCGTTGATAAGGCCAATCGTGACGCCCATTACCAAGACCGCAGTGATGGCCACCCAGATTGGCAAGCCATAGTGGCCGGAGATAATGGCCGTTGTCATGGACCCCGCGGGGATCATTGACCCGACCGAAATGTCCAACTCGCCCGCAATCATCAGCAATCCAATAGGGATGGCAATGATGCCAAGTCCGGCAGCGATGTTCAGCCATGCGGCGGTGCTGCCAATGGTCACGAAACTCAGGCCGCCGAAGATCGAGAAGAATATGAACATTGCGGCAAGGCCGAGAAACGCGCCCGCCTCGGGCCGTCTCAACAGATTGCCGAAAGAGAAACTGCCGCCCATTTTCGTGCCCCGCTCATTAGCAAGTTGATGTGTCAGTGAAAGCCGGTCCGGGCAAGACCCGGACCGGATGGAGTCTATAGGTTCAGCGGGCGCCAGCGGTGACGCCCTTCAGCGTCGGGTCGATATTCGACGAATCGATGATGCCGGGGCCGGTGAGAACCGGGAAGGTTGGCAGGACGTTGCCGAAGTCGATGTAGTTGGCGAGAAGGTTTGTCGCGATGTTGCCTTGCAAGTAAGGCTGCTGGTCGATGGCAAAGCCTTGTGTGCCAGCCTTGATGCGATCAAGACCCGATTGGTTGAAGTCGAAAGAAGCGAGCATGGCTTTGCCGGTTTTGCCTGCCTGTTCAACGCCAATGGCGGCGCTGTCTGCATCGCCGGCAGAGATGGTAATCACGCCATCGATCGTATCATCCTTCAGCAACGTCGCTTTGATGGCTTCAGCAACAGCAGTTGGATCGCCAAAGCTGGAAGCAGGCAAAGGCAACTGGACTGACTTGGAGCCAGCCTTTGCAGCGCCGTCCATTACGCCCCTGCAACGGTCTTCGAGGTTGCCAGCACCCGGCACTGTGTTGACGCAGATGATGTTCTTCACACCTTTGGCGGCATAATACTCACCGGCGGCCAGACCAGCGGGATATTCTTCGTTGCCAACATAGTTTAGGGCACCGAGTTCTTTCGCTTTGTCGCTACCGCCAGCATTCATGAGAATGATCTTGATGCCCTTTTCCATTGCTTCCTTAATCGCTGGATCCTCAGCATCTGGAACCCAGTTCGGCACCACAATGCCGTCAACGCCCTGGCTGATCGCCGTGCGGACGAGCTGCGCGGCATCGGCGCCGATGTTGTCATAGGTCTGGAGCTGGAGATAGGTGCATTTGCCGCCATTGGCCACCACAGCCAGGCAGGCATCGTCCATGCCCTTCTTGATTTTATTGAAGAACAGGTCATCCGCCTTGCCGCCGACAACGGCGATATTGGCGCTGAGCGCGGCAGTCGCGCTGAGCGCGATCACCGCTGTTGCGGCCATCAGTGTCTTAAAACTTGTCATGTTGGTCTTCTCCCAGTGTTGCCGTCATTTGACGGATTGAAATTATGTGGCGGATGCGTGCGCTCGCGCAAACCCTTGGAACTGCATCAATTGGGTCCCGCGCCGACCCTGAAAATAGAACATACATTCTGATTTGTATCAATTGTGGAATGAATGTTTTCTGATTGTTTTCCATCAATCCCTTTTCTTCCGCGGGAAGATCGAAAGCGCCATCGAGCGGAAACTTTCGTTCATCGCCATCGCGGCCAGAGGCATCACACCGATGATGAGGTTGGACCATGCGGCCAGTGATCTACCACGTCGAAGGCCTATCAATTCCATTGTCGCGTCCTCACTTCTTTATCGCGGTGAAGCTGCTGTCTGTCGCCGGTGTGCTGCTG
>JANOYJ010000303.1:0-3874 GCA_031428815.1 Phyllobacterium sp. | reverse complement strand
CAACCTCTGCCTTGGGCGCACCGGCGATGTTGAGTCCGAAGGCGACATTATCATAGACCGTCATATGCGGGAAAAGCGCATAAGATTGAAACACCATTGCGATGCTCCGGTCCTTAGGTGGCAAATCATTCACAATTTTGCCGCCGATTTCCAAAGTGCCCGCGCTGATTTCCTCAAGCCCGGCAATCAGACGCAAAAGCGTGGACTTACCGCAGCCGGATGGGCCAACAAACACGACGAATTCGCCATGGTTGATCGTGAGATCGATGCCCTTGATGATCTCGACACTACCAAAGGCCTTGCGAATATTTTTCAGTTGAACATTTGCCATTCTCTTTGCCTTTTCAAATCGTGTTCAGTTGGAAGGTTCAATGATTGTCAGAAGACCGTCAGGGCCGACTGAAACCGGGATCGGGTCGCAGACCTCGCCGACAAAGCTGCCTTCGGGCGCATCGACGAATCCCATGGTAAAAAGTTTGCCGCCCTTTTTGATGATCTTTCCGGAATAGCGGTTTGAAGGGTGGGCACCGTCGAAGAATTTACCGGGGGCAACCTTCCAAGGTCCGCGCGCATTTTCTGCGATGAGATAGTGCGTGCCTGTAACGGGGGATTGCGGGTTGGACTTCTTATAGGCCTCAGACCATTGAAACCCCGAAGTGCAGAACAGGCAATACCAATGCCCGTCATGTTCAAACACTTGCGGCACTTCCATCTGACCGAACGCCCCGCCGCGGAAAACCGGCGGTTGAATCGTCCATGTGTAAAGGTCCGGCGAGGTTGCAAAGCCAATGGAACCACCGGCGTTCGGCTCTGCATCACCCGGAACGCGCGCCGTGAAATACATCAGCCAACCATCGCCCTTCGGGTCTCTCATGACCCACGGATCGCGCATGGCACGGTCATGCCAATGGCCAGGTGTGTATTCCTCATAGTCCGGCCCCGAAATGTCGAGGCAGAGGCCATCGCCAACCCGCTGCCATGAATGCATATCATCAGACGTCGCGTGACCGATGCGCTGCTTCATGCCGCCATCTGAATGGGTCGTGCCCGTGTAGAACAGGTGCCAAACACCATCCGGTCCCTGCAAGGTCGATCCGGTCCATGTCGTCCAATCGTCAAAGGCCGGGGCCTTTGAGGGTGTGAGGCACGTGCCGAGATGCGTCCAATTGACCAAGTCCTTGCTGACAGCATGGGCCTGCGTGACATTGCGGTGACGAAGCTCCGGGTCGATGAGAGACTTATCAGCTTGCAGAAAATAGATGTGCCAATCATCGCCTTTCTGGGTCAACCAAAAATCCCAAATCCATTTGTCTTTTATTGCAAGAACCATGGGATCAGCCTTTCACGCCGGTCGATGCAATCGACGCGATGAATGCGCGCTGCAAGAGGAGATAGAAGATAAGGACCGGAACCGTAATCATTGACAGATAAGCCATGATCTCGCCCCAAGCCCGGTTGAGTTGGAAGAAGTATTGCAGCCCGACCATGACCGGCCGGTATTGTTCGGCTTGGGTCACCATCAGTGGCCAGAGATACTGGTTATACATGGCGAGAAATTTGAGGATCGCGGCTGTCGCCAAAACCGGACCCGATAGCGGCATGATGACTTTGTAGTAGACCTGAAACCAAGAGGCGCCCTCGATACGCGCGGCCTCAATCAATTCACGCGGTAAGTCCTTGAAATATTGTACGAAAAGAAAGATTGTCAACCCATCCGCAATGAACGGCACGATCTGCACATGGTATGAATTCAGCCAGCCGACGGTGAAACCATCCGTGCCGATCCACGGCAGATTGTTGACGATGAGGAGCATCGGTATGGCAATCGTTTCAAAAGGAACGATCAATGTCGCAACGATCATCGCAAAAATGACATTACGCCCCGTCCAGTTCAGAAAGACAAAAGCGAACGCACCCATTGAACAGACGAAGAGACTAAGCAGCACAGTGACACTGGTGACGAGCACCGAGTTGAAGATGAACAAAGCAACCGGTGCGCGTTTGAACGCGGCGGCGTAATTATCGAGCGAAATATCGCCAACTGGCAAAAAGGCGCGAATTGAGCCTGTGTCGGTGAGCAATTGCAAATCCGGCTTCAACGATGAAACCAGCATGAAAACCAGTGGAAAGCAGAAAATGAGTGCTACCACGGTGAGGAGCGCGTAACGCCAGAAAGTGCCACTCGGGGTGCGTTCTGTAGGAGCTTGGGACATCAGTTTTTCTCCCGTGTCAGGTAGCGTTGAATGAGGGAAATTGAGAGGACGATCAGGAACAGAATGACCGAGATCGTCGATCCGCCAGCAATGTCCTGTTTCACATAACCGCGCTGCACCGCCTGATAGACCACAGTCTGCGTCGAATCGACGGGACCGCCGGATGTCATGACATCGACCTGCGCAAACAATGAGAAGGCCTGCATGGTAATGACGATGAGAACGAGAACCGCCGTATTGCGTAAGCCCGGCCATGTAATGTAGCTAAACTTCTGCCAGCTGGACGCACCCTCAATATCGGCCGCCTCGTAAAGCGTCGCCGGTATGGTTTGCAGGCCGGAAAGCCAAATCACCATGTGGAAGCCGACGGCCTGCCAGATCGACATTGCAATGATCGAGCCGAGTGCTGTTGAGGGTTGTCCAAGCCAATCGACAGGCTCAAACAGGCCAAAGGAGAGGAACCCGAGTAGCGTATTCAAAAGCCCGTTATTGCCGTCGTAAATGAAACGCCAGAGGAGGGCCACGACCACAATCGAAACCACGACGGGCATGAAGTAGATGGTTCTGAAAATATTGATTCCCGGCAGCTTTTGATTAATCATCAATGCCAGACAGAGCGCCAGCGCACCTTGAATGGGCGCGACAAGGATCACGAAAATGAACGTATTGAAGAGCGCCTTTATGAACAACGTGTCTTGCGCCAGCACTACAATCTGGTTTTCACCCCAAAAGAACGAGAACAGGTCCCGCATCCCGGCATATTGCGGGAATTTCGGGTTATTGCGCGTGATGCTGCGGAGCGTCGGGTAAGTCGGTTTGCCTTCTGCGTCGAGCACCGGCGTCTTGGTTGCGGCATCGACGACCGGCTCCAATGTCAGGACGCCAACGCCGAGCAATTGCTTGAAATTTGACATGCCGACATATTCTGTCGGGTTCGGTGAAATCAGCCGTTGGTTGGTGAACGAAAGGCCGAAGGCAAAGAAAAACGGTATCACGACAAAAAGGGAAATCAAAACAAAGGCGGGGGCCGCCATTAGCCAACCGGCCCAAGTGCTCGTTGATAGTTTTGAGGTCGAATTTTTCGCGTCCATGACAGTCCCATCCGCTTGATTTTGAATATGCCCGGAGATCGGTCCCGCCCAGAGGCGGAACCGATTTTATTGTTGAGTTCGACAGGGTGGCTTAGTTGCCGTAACCCTTGTTCTTCTCAATATCTTTGTTGATCTCATCAGTCGCAGCATCAAGAGTTGCGGCAACATCTGAACCATTGGCAATGTCGGAAAGCGCTTTTTCAAACACTTTGGCCGCAACTGGATAACCCGGCGTCACCGGGCGAACCAAAGCCTGCTTTGCCGACAAAGCATAGAACACTTCCATCGGGCCGCCTGCCTTGTAGTTTTTGGATGCGGCTGCTGATTCCGGGGTAGGCGGGATAAGACCGATGCCATCGGAGAACGCTGTCAGATATTTATCTTGGAGTGCGAACTTGATGAAAGCATTGGCACCATCCTTGTGCTCGCTTTTTGCAGAAACACCGAACTGCCACGAGGCCGCGCCGATCTTTGGACCCTTGCCGAAATCCGGTGCCGGCAGGAAGACAACGTCGCCCTTGAGTTTTTCAACGGCATTCAGCGCTGCCCAATTGCCGTTCCATGAAATGG
>JANOYJ010000302.1:0-2879 GCA_031428815.1 Phyllobacterium sp. | reverse complement strand
GATTGGGCAGCGGCGGGCGGAGGAATTGGACAAGGCGTACTAAAAGGCAAGTAATGGATATCACCGAACTTGCTGGCGCTTGTCTCACAGCACAAAAGTACATTCGCCAACCGCAAGGATGTGCATTTCGTAGTGCGCATGGTGGACATACCGGAACAGTCGCTAGAGCTGGCGGATTGTGAGTTGGTGATCGGGCTGCCCGGAAATGCCGAGGCAGAGATGGCGCTGTTGAAGCGGCACGGCATCACACACATTGTGTGCCGCAATTCCGGCGGTGAAGGCGCATCGTGCGGGACCGCTGTGATGGTGCTGATGACTGCCGTGCCACCGGAGCTGAAGGCCTGAACCGCAGAATCTGAATCTCAATTAAGCGCAACTGCGCCGAAGTCACCACTACTGCGTCGCTTCGAAAGAAGAGAGCCACTGAAACGTATTAGTCAGACATGCTTGGCGACGCGCTAAGACGTGCGCAAAATTTTCTCGATCTTCCTGCCTTTCGCCAGCTCATCCACTAATTTGTCGAGATACCTCACCTGCTGCGTCAAGGGGTTCTGAATGTCCTCGACACGATACCCGCAAATTAATCCGCTGATCAGGCATGCGTTCGAATTGAGCGAAGCACGCTGAAAAAAAGTTTCAAAGGTTACTTTTTCTTCAATCAATTCCTGCAGCTTCTTGTCATCGAAGCCGGTGAGCCATTTAATAACCAGATGCAACTCGTCTCTGGTTCTACCTTTTTTCTCCACCTTTGAAAGATACAGCGGGTAAACCGAGGCAAAAGACATTTTGGCAAAACGAGCGTTGTGGGCGTCTGTTTACATCATGTCGAGAATGTTAACACCGACCCGCCTCAGTTAAAAATTTATGCACGCATTCCAGTGGCAGTATGCCGTTGCCGAAATCCTGTCCTACATCAAAAACCATCGCCAACGAAGCATCGCCCTGCTTCATCAAATTGAATGAATCTCCATCAGGCAATTTCATACGCTACCGCGTTGCGGGAGCCGCCTTGCCCGTGCGATGTTGAGCCAAAACGAGACCCCTCCCATGATCCTCATCGGCCAATACGACTCCCTTTTGTGCGCCGCGTCGGCATTGCGCTGCGGCTTTATGGCATGCCGTTTGAGCACAGGCCGTGGTCAACGTTCAGCGACGCCGATAAAATCCGGCCCTATAACCCGCTGACCCGCGTGCCGGTTCTGGTCGTGGACAACGGCGATGTGTTGATCGATAGCCATGCGATTTTGGACTATCTCGACAGCCTCGTTCGTAGCGACAAAGTGCTCTACCCTCAAAACGAACCTGCCCGCCATCAAGCGATCAAAATCGCTGCCCTCGCATGCGGATTGGCCGACACGGCGGTCAGCCTGTTCTACGAAAAGGTGCTGCACAAGGAAGTGTCCGACACATGGGTCGCCCGCTGTACGTCGCAGATTGTCGAGACGCTTTCTGTCCTCGAAGCGAACCGCACAACGCGGGAAAGCACGTACTGGTTCGGTGAGAATCTCGGTCATGCCGACATCGTCGTCGCAACAGTCCTGCGCCATTTCGCTGAGGCGCATCCGGGCATGGTGTCGATGGCGGATTATCTGGCTTTGAGCGCCCATGCCGCAAGGATGGAAGCCATGCCGGTGTTTCAGGAAATCCAGCAAGCCTTCATCGCGCCTGCATAAGGACGTCGTCAATGTCCCGTCAGACCGTCAACGACATCTGCAAAACCTTCCCCGGTTCCGACGTCTCAGACCCCTGGGGCGGTGGACATGATGCGTGGAAAGTCGGTGGCAAAATGTTCGCATCGATGTTGCGCGCCCGTCTTGCCAATTCATACGGGCTCATCCGCGCCGGCCTTCCAAAAAAAGTCCAAACGTCGCTTGCACAACTGATGTGACGGTTTTCGAACGGCAACCTGCCGCGAAACCGCTTAACCCGACGCCATGATCTATTATCTCGCCGCCCTTGGAGCCTCGCTCGCCTGGGCCTTCTCGGCCATCACCTCCGCCAATCCGTCATCGGCCCTCGGCTCGATTGCGTTTGTGCGCATTCGCATGACGATGGTGTTTTTCATGCTGGCAGCGGTGATTTTAATCACGGGCGGTTGGCGCACGGTGACGCTCTCGCACATCACGCCGACCATCATTTCCGGTCTCGTCGGTATCTTGCTCGGCGACGCGGCATTGTTCGCGGCCATGAACCGGGTTGGGCCCCGACGCGCCGGTATCCTGTTTTCGTCCAACGCCGTTTTCTCGGTAATACTCGGCTGGATGTTCCTCAGCGAAAAACTCAATGCAATGACACTTACCGGCATAGCAATTGCTCTTTCGGGTGTGGCGCTTGCCATCTTGTTCGGCAAACGCGGCAATGACGTGCATGAATGGGAGGCGGTCAAAGGCCCGCTCGCAACCGGCATCGCCATCGGCCTGTTCGCTGGTATCTGCCAAGCCATAGGCTCGCTGGTGGCGCGACCGGTCATGGAAACAGGCGTTGACCCCGTCTCCATCGCCGCCATCCGCGTTGGTATTGCCGCGCTCGGCCTGACGCTCGCCATGTTTGCCGGTGTCAATGTCGCGCGGGCCAAGACTGCGCTGACGCCAAAACTCATCGGTCAAATCGCCCTTTCCGGTTTCGCAGCCATGGGTATCGGCATGACGCTACTTCTGTTCGCCCTGCGCGGCGGCGAAGTCGGCATTGTCGCCACTCTTTCCGCCACATCCCCCGCCCTCGTCCTGCCGCTGCTGTGGTGGAAAACCGGCGACAGACCACCCGCCATGGCTTGGCTCGGGGCTGGACTGGTGGTGGCGGGGTCGGGGCTGATATTTGTGGCTTAGGCCTTCGCCTTCTTCCCCTTATTTCGCAGCACATGGCTGTATTCAGCATTGTAC
>JANOYJ010000301.1:0-2781 GCA_031428815.1 Phyllobacterium sp. | reverse complement strand
CTCGATTCCTCGGCATGGCCGTCCGCACCTCCAATGGCGAATGTCATGGCGCGGGTGCCAGAATCGCGATGCTTGGTAATGAGACTGACGAAGTCGGGCGAAGCGAGGTTTTTGCCACGCTCATCGAGCAGGACGAGTACTGTTCCTGCGCACAAAGATACAGCCAGCTTCGCCGCTTCCTCGCGTTTGCGCTGTTCAGCATCACGGGCGCGGCTTTCGGTAACTTCAACGATGCCGCCAAACTCCAAGCCCAGCGGCGGGGCGACCTTAGTGAAGCGGTCAAAATACCGCGCTGCCAATTCGCGTTCAGGTCCCGATTTCATGCGCCCCACGGCAAAAAGTTGGATGCGCATGGTAAAGCCGGGTCAGTGGCGGGTTTTGTCGCCGGCTGCCTTCTCGCCCATGTCCGGTGCTGTCCACATCTTTTCGAGATTGTAGAATTCGCGCACTTCGGGGCGGAAAATATGGACGATGACATCACCGCAATCGAGCAGAACCCAGTCGGCACCGTCAAGGCCCTCAACTTTGGGACTGGCGAGACCGGCATCCTTGATGGCCGAGATGACCTGTTCGCTGACCGCAGCGACATGCCTGCTTGAACGACCGGATGCGATCACCATATGATCGGCCAGAGCGGATTTTCCTTGGATGTCGATGGAGACAATCTCTTCGGCTTTTGCATCGTCGAGACAGGTCAGGATCGTGTTAAGGGCTTGAGTGACCGGCGAAACGGCGGCTAACTCAGCGGGGGAAGGAGTTTTCGTCGCCTTCTTGGACGTGGCAGTTCTCAGAGGTTGTCCTTTCTTGAAGCTGGTCCGCGCCGAATGATAACGACGCGGTGGACACATTATAGCCGAAAGCGGGTAACAAATTCAAGACGGTGTGTTTTTTGGTTGAGACGTAGTAGAAATCAAGCGGCCTTGTGCGCCACTAGCTCCACTATACCGGGTGCCTCTTCGATGACACGCAAAAGTAACCGGCCAGCCGGGTCCGGCTTTCGACGCCCTTGCTCCCAATTGTTCATGGTAGCGGCGGGGATGCCGAATTTTTCCACGAACTCGGCTGTGGACTTGGCCACGGCCTTACGGATGCTCTTGATACGCTCAGCCGGAAGCGGATCGATGTTCACAGTTTCGAGCGCCATTTCACCGCGCCTCCATGCCAGCGCCTCCCTGAGACCTTCAATGAGGTGGTCGCCGAAGTCATTGTCAGTCATGTTCAATTCCCTTCAACAGGGCCAGCGTTGATCACTTGTCGAGAGCGCACATACTTGACTTTATGCGTAAAATACATAGTATATCGTAATGCATACTGTGACCGAACTCAACAGCTTCCGCCGCGCTGCGACTAAGGCCGGTATGTCTGAGGACGATATTACTGACTTGGTGAACTATCTGGCGGAAAATCCGGATGCGGGCGATGAAATTTCGGGAACGGGCGGGTGTCGTAAAGTCCGCTTTGCCATTCGAGGCAACAATAAGGGCAAGAGTGGTGGCGTCAGAACTATCGCGCTTTTCTCTGGCGAAAATCTACCGGTCTTTCTGGTCACCGCTTTTGGCAAGAGCCAGAAAGTCAACCTGACAATGACAGAGCGAAATCAGCTTAAGACTCTCGCGGAGGCGATTGTCGGTGAATACTCACGGCGCATTCAAGAACTCGCAAAAGGAGCAAAAAAATGAGCAGACAGGTGTTTGATCAAATTGCTGAAGGTCTGAACGAGGCACTCGCAGTCGCGCGTGGTGATGCTATACCCTATAAGTTGCATGTTCCAGCGGAGATTGACGTCAAGGCCATTCGCGTTAAGACCGGCCTATCGCAAAAAGACTTTGCTTCGACCTTCGCCTTTGGCCTGGACCAGTTGAAGCAATGGGAACAGTTGCGTTCCCGTCCCGTGCAGGCCATGCGGGCTTATCTCTTGCTTATCAATTCGCGGCCCGCCGAGATGGTGAGGGCGTTGCGGGAAATCAATTCTTGCCGGCCCTGAAGACCGTTTGCCATCTGTTCGGGTTGTGATGTGACTATTTCACGTTGAATTTTGAATGCCGTTTTGCCTAATTGCGCTCGATGACAGGCTCGACCTCGGCCCGTGAATAAATGTCCACGCGGGTGCCTTCATCCGTGCCAGCCTTGGCGCGTCTTCTTCGTCGGTTCGGGCGTAGTCGAAAGTCTTCGCGACAAGAGAGGACATGTAGGAAAGCGTTGAGCCCGGGCGATCAATGACGGCGATGGGGAAGGTCATCGCGATTTGACGCCAGCGCTGCCAGAGGTGGAAGTTTTTCAAATTATCCGCGCCCATTAGCCAGACGAAATTCACATCGGGATTTTTCTGCTTGATGAGGGCGAGCGTGTCGGCGGTGTAGCGCACTTGATGCGCAACCTCGAAAGCCGTGACTTTTATACGGGGGTCGGTCGCCAGTGCTTCGCATGCGGCGATGCGCTCAATGAGCGGCAGCAGTTCCTTAGTGCTTTTCAAGGGGTTCCCGGGGGTCACCATCCACCAAAGCTGGTCCAAGCCCAATCGGCGCAGCGCGATTTCGGCCAAGAGAATATGCCCGGCATGCGGCGGGTTGAACGAGCCGCCGAACAGGCCGACCGCCATGCCGGATTCGACATGCGGCATGTGCAGATAGCGATCAGCAACCCCGGCGGGCTTCTGCGCAGAACTCACGGACGTATCTGGCCCGTCCCGCGCACGCGGTATTTGAACGAGGTCAGTTGCTCGACGCCGACGGGGCCGCGCGCGTGCATTTTGCCGGTGGCAATGCCGATCTCCGCCCCCAT
>JANOYJ010000300.1:0-8283 GCA_031428815.1 Phyllobacterium sp. | reverse complement strand
ACGTCAAGCAGCCCACCCTGATTTCCAGCAACAAGTTCAGGCAGGCCACTAACAGGTCCGGACAGAACCCCATCACGAATGACCCGCAGACGACCGGGACGTTCCGTCACCAGCATGTCTCCATCAGGCAAAAAGGCGAGCGCCCAAGGATGCTCTAAACACGAAGCAATAGTTTCAACCCTCGGCGCTGACCACGCATAGGGGGTGAGCAGCAAGAAGCTGGACAAGGCAGTGGCAAGGCGCATCACAAACTCCCAAATACTGTTCAAGAAAAATTGACCTGAAATCATGGGGTCAATATGGCGGAAAGCAATCTGATGTTCTAAATGGATCACATGAACACGTTTTCAATCACGGGAATGACTTGCGCAGGCTGTGCGCGCAAAGTTGAAACCACACTTCAACAGCTGTCAGCAGATATTCGCGTGACGCTCGATCCGCCGCGTGCTGTGGTCCCTGCGTCCTTTTCGGTATCAGCGTTGAATACCGCTTTGCAGGCGGCCGGCAAATACCGGGTAACCGAAGCATCTTCATCAGTGCAGAGCTCGGACGTTATATTCGCTTGGCTGAAATCTTACTACCCGCTTCTGCTGATTATGGGCCTCATCGCTGTCACATCGCTGGCCGGTGAAAGCTGGATGATGAGCTTTATGGCAGGGTTCTACATCGTATTCGGCGCATTCAAACTTCTCGACGTTCCGGCTTTTGCCAATGCCTATGCCCGTTACGACATCATCGCGAAAGTTTTCCGGCCTTGGGGCTATGCCTATCCATTCGTTGAAGTCGGCCTCGGTCTGGCATTTTTGTTCTGGTACGAAATGCGCGCAGCCGCGTGGATCGCATTGATCCTTAGCCTCATCGGCGCGATTGGCGTTATTCGATCCGTCGCGCGGAAAGAGACAATACAATGCGCCTGCCTTGGCACCGTGTTCCAATTGCCGATGTCGACAGTGACGATTATCGAAAATGTCGGCATGGCCGTCATGGCCGCATGGATGCTGTTCGTCGGCATGTAGCCTTCTGTATCTCTTGGCGCATCAAGAATGTGCGATCAATATTCCGCACACATCCGGACGGGCGTTTTGCTGGATACCGGCTTTCGTTTTTCGGTCCAATTTATCTCAAATGAACTTCCTCTTGCGCAATACAAAAAAATCGCGGAAAAATATCATATTGGGACAGGTTTGTTTCTAGGGCGGGAAGAGGATAGGATCGACATGGGCCAAATGAATGGCACCGTAAAATTCTTCAATAATGACAAAGGTTTTGGCTTTATCACGCCGGACGGCGGCGGAGCAGATGTTTTCGTCCATATCTCCGCAGTTCAGGCCTCAGGCCTGAGCGGGTTGGCAGACAGCCAGAAAGTTTCGTTTGATACCGAACCCGACAAGCGCGGTAAGGGTCCGAAGGCAGTCAATCTTTCTGTCCTATAGGCTTTGCCTTTTAGCTGGCACGAACTAAACAAACGCATGATCTTTCGGATTGGCAGTATTATTCGATTATCCGCTTTATCGCTCTTTGCGATTGGCATTGCTTTCGCAGAACCTCAAATTCCAAAAGAACCCGTCGCGGACAAAGTCACGATAGACCGTATTTGCTCCCTCATTGCCAAAGAGGCGGATGCAAAGGGCCTTCCCCGTGATTTCTTCGCCCGCTTAATCTGGAAAGAAAGCCGCTTCGATCACCAAGCCGTTTCTCCGGTCGGTGCCGAAGGCATTGCGCAATTCATGCCCGGCACAGCGAAAATCGTCGGTCTTGCCGATCCTTTTGACATTGAACAAGCCATCCCCGCCTCCGCCGCCTATCTCGCAACGCTGCAAAAAGGGTTCGGCAATTGGGGTCTTGCGGCGGCGGCATATAATGGCGGCGAAACACGGGTGGGGAAATGGCTGGCGAGTGGCGGGTTCCTGCCGCTTGAGACAGAAGATTACGTGCTCGACATTACCGGTCAAAGTGCTGATCATTTTGCTGTCAGAAGCAACGAGATCGCACCGAGACCAATAGACGCAAAACTCACATTCGACGAAGGCTGTCGCAAATTGCCGATCATCGCTACCTCAACCGTCGCCATGTCACGTGTCAATCGCAAGCCTTGGGGCATTCAGGTCGCAGGAAATTTCCGGCAGTCCGCCGCCATGCGCCAATGGCAACGCGAGCAACGCGCTCATTCCGCGATTCTTGGCAAGTATAAGCCGGTCATCAGCAAGGTGCGCACTGCGATAGGCCGCCGCTCCATTTACGCCGTGCGCATCGGTGCGGATTCTCGCGGTGAGGCCAATGCTGTGTGCGCCGCGCTACGCTCGTCTGGCGGGGCGTGCATCGTCGCCAAAAATAGATAGAGATTAGTCTCGATTGTGGCGGCGCGGTTCAGCATCCGTTCATGTTGCGACCCTTAAAAACGACATCATCAGGCGGAATATTCCGCATTGGCATCGTTTCGAAGGAGATTTTCATGAACCGCTTGGCCAAAATCGCAGTTCTCGGCATGGCAACTGTTGCCACTGTCATCGCGCCGTTGTCGCAGGCAAGCGCAGACCATCGTCGCCAACACAGCATTTATCGTGGCAATGACGACGCGTTGATTGCAGGCGTGATTGGACTGGCTGCTGGAGCCATCATTTTAGGGTCAATCGCAGATGCCAACCGTGTGCGCCCTGCGCACCGCGTCTATGACGAACCTTTTTATGACGATCCAGACTACGCCGAGCCAGATTATTATCCGCCACAGCCGCGTGCCCACATCACGCGCCGCCCGGTTCGCCAGCCCCATGTCATTCAATATGATGAGTATGCAGACAATGTTGAGCCTTGGTCACGCGATTGGTACCGCTACTGCGCCAACCGTTATCGCTCGTTCAACCCCGACACCGGCACCTATCGCGGCCATGACGGCAGGGACCATTTCTGCACTGCGCGGTAACCTATGAAAGTTCAGGTGAGGTGCGGATTAGTACGCCGTTCCTCACCAAATTTCCCACCCGGTCCATGGCCACAGATGAAGCCAATATCATCACCGAGCGGCAAGAGCTTGTTCTTGATTGAACTGATCAGTGTCGCATGATCGCCACCCGGCAAATCCGTGCGCCCTACAGACCCGTGGAATAAAACGTCACCCACATGCGCAAACTTGGCCTCGCGATTGTAAAAAACCACATGTCCGGGCGCGTGACCTGGGCAATGCAATACTTCAAACTCGTGACTTCCAAACGAAACCTTGTCACCCTCAATAAGAAATTGATCGGACGTACAATTAAACATTGTGCCCGCTGCACCGAATTTTGCGGCAGATGTCTCAATATTATCAAGTATGACTTTATCGGCCTCATGCGGCCCTATAATTAAGACGCCGAGGCGCTCTTTCAGCTCCATCGCTCCACCGGCGTGGTCTAGATGGCCGTGGGTAAGCCAAATCGCTTCGACCTTGATCTTGTTGGCCTCAAGCGTCGCGACAATCTTGTCGACATCGCCGCCGGGATCAACCACGACACCTTGCTTGGTTTCATCATCAAACAGGATCGTGCAATTTTGCTGAAATAACGTGACCGGCACAATGCCCGCGCGCAACTGACCCATTTGAAACCCTCCAATGGAAAACGGGCGGGATATACCCGCCCGTCGTCAAAATTCAAACCGAAGAAATTACTTCTTCATCGCGTTCATGACGAGACCGGCAATGGCCGTCAACACACCGCCGCCCAAACCGCCTGCGATGACTTGGCTGATGATGCTCTGGATATCAAGTCCACCACCCGCCGCTGCACCAAGCATGTCGCCAAGTGGCCCACCCAGCAATTGACCGCCGCCAATACCACCAACCGCACCGGCGATCAGCTTTGGCAAAAGTGTCATGCCGGCCGTTTTGATCAGATTGCCAACGATACCACCACCAGCGGCACCGGAAATGGCCTGAATGATTAAGGGAAGAAGTGCTTCCATATTTCTATATCCCGTTTTGTTACCCCGACGACTGTTTGTCGCGGGCGGAATGAAGCCGCTAATATTACGAAAGTCAAATATGTTTAACGCAGTGTTAACCAAACAAATACCCGGAAACCCAGAACCACCGCGTCCTGAGTTGCGGAAACAGTCAAAAAACATACGTTTCTACGTGTTTGGTTGCACTTCCGCCGTATAATCTTCAAGCAGCGTCTTCGAGATATTTCCCGGTGTAAAACGATGCGGCCCGATCTCCGATACCGGCGTTACCTCCGCGCCTGTGCCACAAATGAAGCATTCATTGAATGAATCGAGCTCCTCCGGCATGATTCGCGACTCAACTACGTCAATGCCGCGACGCTTGGCGAGATCGATAACGGTGCGTCGCGTGATCCCATCCAAGAAACAATCGGCAATCGGAGTATGCAGCGTGCCGTCGCGTGTGAAGAAAATATTGGCGCCGGTGCATTCCGCCACGCGACCCTGCCAATCCAGCATCAATGCGTCCGCATAGCCGCGGCGCTCCGCGCGATGTTTGGAGATGGTGCAAATCATATAGAGACCAGCGGCCTTGGAATGGCATGGCGAGGTCATCGGGTCGGGCCGACGATACTCCGCAATGTCGAGCCTGATGCCCTTCATCTTTTGCGCGACGTCAAACATTGACGGCCAATCCCAGACAGCAATCGCGACATGGATTTTTGCATGCTGCGCCGACACAGCCATCATCTCGCTGCCGCGATAGGCAACGGGGCGGACATAACAATTCTGGAAGCCGTTGGCCTTGACGACCTCGTCCTTGGCGGCAATCAATTCATCGACAGAATAAGGGATTTCAAAATCAAGCAGTTCCGCCGACTTATGAAACCGCTCGGAGTGCTCCCGTGATTTGAAAATCTCGCCACCGTAAGCACGCTCGCCCTCGAAGACAGAGGAGCCGTAATGCAGACCATGTGTCAGAACATGTGTTTTCGCTTCGACCGACGGGATCAATTTCCCGTTCATCCAAATAAAGCCGTCGAGCTGATCAAAGGGAACCGAAGCCATGTCATTTCCTCCAAGTTTATCGCCCTCAAATGGGCTTTCTTTGGGCGAAGCTATTCGCCTTGCAAACGTATTTCCGGCGCATTTTCTTGAAATTCATCGAAACCAACGACGTGTAGCGCCGTTTCGCTTTGCGTTTCTATCAAAATATGGCCAAGACTGAGATTGAAATCTACACGCACCAAAAAATAAGTCAATAGTGCTGACATAATTTGGAGATGAGTTGAATGGTGAGACCACAGGACCTGCCCCTGTCACCGCCAGACGCAGGTGACGGCGCAGAAGATGGTCACAACAGGCTGATTGAGCTGTTGTTTTTTGCCTATCGCGATTTTACCGGCGATGCGGATGCCCTTTTGGTCACACTCGATTTCGGCCGCGCGCATCATCGCGTATTGCATTTTGCCAACCGCAAACCGGGTCTAACGGTCGCTGAACTCCTCGACATCTTGAAAATAACCAAGCAAAGCCTGGCGCGCGTCCTTAAAGAGCTCATTAACAAAGGTTATATCTATCAAGTCCATGGCGCGAAGGACCGGCGACAACGCGAGCTGCATCTGAGCCAAAAAGGTCGCGAATTGACGACATCGCTTACCACGCTTCAAGCACGGCGCATCGGCAATGCGCTCAAAGAAATCGGACAAGAAAATCTATACATTATTGAGGGATTCCTGAAGGCCATGGTCGATCAGGAAATGCGGGGTCAGATAAACGCCAAGCATGGAGATGAACATGGCTGATCTCAACTCTGACAACACAGTGATTGACGACGATGCGGCGCATCTGCTTGTCGTTGACGACGACACCCGTATTCGCAATCTCCTCTCGCAATATCTCACCGAACGCGGCTACCGCGTCACAGTCGCCGCAACTGCTGCTGAGGCGAGGCGCAAGCTCGATGGATTGGATTTTGATCTCTTGATCCTCGATGTCATGATGGCGGGCGAAACGGGCATTGAGCTCACCAAATCCTTGCGCGAGACCAAAGACGTCCCCATCCTGATGCTGACCGCGTTGTCGGAAACTGACATGCGCATCAAAGGGCTTGAGGCAGGCGCCGATGATTATCTATCTAAACCGTTCGACCCGCGCGAATTGATCCTGCGCATAAATAGCATTCTGCGTCGCGGCGGACCAACTGCAAAGCCCAAGGTCGAACAAATTATCTTCGGCGGCTATGCATTCAACATTATCAAGCGGGAACTGAAAAAGGGTGCTGAGATCATTCGCCTGACAGACCGTGAGCAAGAAATCATGTCAACGTTCGCCCAGAGAGCAGGCGAAACTGTTCCGCGGTTTGAACTGGTGGGCGAAGAATCCGAAATCGGCGAACGCACCATCGATGTCCAGATCAATCGTCTGCGCAGGAAAATAGAAATCGATCCCGCCAATCCGATTTACCTCCAAACAGTGCGCGGTATCGGCTATAAGCTTTCCATTGAGTGACGTCGTGAGAACCAGCTAGCGTGTCGATTTCAACCAAGGAAAGCGCAAGAAGGCTGAGGCGATTACAACGCGCCGCGCGGCTCTACGGTGACCAACCATCCCCTTGGCGGCGCATGGCGAGCTGGGTCTCACGCCGTATGCCGAAGCGCCTTTACGCGCGGTCGCTGCTGATTATCATTGTACCGATGGTTGTCCTGCAATCTGTTGTTGCCTTTGTCTTTATGGAACGGCATTGGCAAACTGTCACACAACGCCTTTCGACTGCCGTCGTCCGCGACATTTCGGCAATTATCGGCGTGATCGAAACCTATCCGCAGGACAAAAATTACGACACCATCATCAAGCTTGCGGATGAAAAGCTGGCGCTCAACATTGCAGTCCTTCCCGCCGAGCCGCTGCCTGCACCGGGACCAAAGCCCTTCTTCTCCATCTTGGACAATATTCTCTCCGAGGAGTTGACCAGGCAAGTGAACCGTCCGTTCTGGATCGACACCGTCGGCGATTCCAATTTGGTGGAAATCCGTGTGCAGCTTGATGATAAGGTCCTGCGAATTTTTGCCAAACGAAGCCAAGCCTATGCCTCCAACACGCAAATATTTCTTTTGTGGATGGTCGGCACATCGCTCGTATTGTTGGCGATTTCCATCCTGTTTTTGCGCAACCAAATTCGCCCGATCCAACAACTCGCGGAAGCCGCGGAGAGCTTTGGCAAGGGCCGCCCTATGTCCCGCGATTTCAGACCGCGCGGCGCGGAAGAAGTGCGTCGGGCTGGCCTCGCCTTTATCCAAATGCGCGAACGCATTGAAAGGCAGCTTGAACAACGAACCACAATGCTATCAGGCGTCAGTCACGACCTGCGCACAATTCTCACCCGCTTCAAACTCCAACTCGCCATTTCCTCCGGTAAATTCAGCACCAAGGCGCTCGATCAGGATGTAAGCGATATGCAGCAGATGCTGGAAGGCTATCTCGCTTTCGCCCGCGGCGAAGGCGACGAGGAAACCGGCGAACTTGACCTCGAAGCGCTGCTGACCAAGTTGGCCAGTGAAGCGAAGATGCGCGGCAAGGAATTCGACTTTTCGCTCACCGGCAAAGCACACGTCTATGTCAAAGCCAGCGCCTTCACGCGGTTGATCGTTAATTTGACCTCGAACGCTTTTCGCCATGCCCAGACCGTTTCCGTCACTGCAACGCATACAAAAGGCTGGCTGACACTGATTGTAGATGACGACGGCCCGGGCATCCCGCAGGAAAGTCGCGAAGACGTATTCCGTCCCTTCGTCCGGTTGGACGAAGCGCGCAATCAAGATGAAAGCGGCACAGGCCTCGGCCTCTCCATCGCGCGTGACATCGCCCGCGCCCATGGTGGCAATATCACTCTCAGCTCAAGTCCGCTGGGTGGATTAAGGGCAAGTGTGCGCGTGCCTGCCTAAAACAGCCGCCCGCCGTTTGGCACCTCAATATCCACCACTCCCAGCACCACTTCGCCCGCCTCATCGGGAAAGCCCAAAGTCAAAACCTCGGACATAACCGGCCCGATCTGGCGCGGCGGGAAGTTGACCACGGCCATCACTTGCCGTCCGATGAGCGTCTCCGGCGTGTAGTATTTGGTGATTTGGGCGGAAGAGCGCTTCACGCCGATTTCATGGCCGAAATCAATCCGCAGCTTAATCGCGGGCTTGCGTGCTTCAGGAAAAGGCTCAGCAGCGACAATCGTGCCGATACGAATATCGACTTTGAGGAAGTCGGCATAGGCAATTTCAGGCGAACGATCATTGCTCATAAATAAACTCAGGCCGTTCCAACTGTCTCGAACAAAACGTTGTCCAAGGCTTCCCGCGCCGGAAGACCCGACCA
>JANOYJ010000299.1:0-2827 GCA_031428815.1 Phyllobacterium sp. | reverse complement strand
CGCCCGCCATTCAGCGGCGACACGGTTGCCGGCTTGCAGAAGCGGGCGTAATTTGTGGGAGCGACCGCCTTGCACTAGACCCAAATGCCGACCGCGCTCGCGGGTCATTAATTCGACAATGACGCTGGTTTCGCCATGTCGACGCGTACCCAGTATAATTCCCTCGTCGCGCCAATCCATTAATTATCTCTCGGCCTTCGCGAAGTGAGTTTCAAGAGCCGAAATTGAGACCCATTTCGCGGTAGCGTTCTGGATCATCGCCCCAATTCTCACGCACTTTGACGAAAAGAAACAGATGCACTTTCTGCTCAAGGATTTGGGCGATTTCCATGCGCGATGACTGGCCGATGGCTTTGATCGTCGCGCCTTGATGGCCGAGGACAATTTTCTTCTGGCTCTCGCGCTGTACATAAATCACCTGCTGAATGCGCACGTCACCGTTTTTCATCTCTTCCCATTTTTCGGTCTCGACATGCGAGGCGTAGGGAAGTTCCTGATGCAGGCGTTCAAACAGCTTTTCGCGGGTGATTTCTGCGGCGAGACTGCGCATGGGAAGGTCGGAGACTTGGTCTTCCGGATAGTACCACGGCCCTTCCGGCAATGCTTCGCTCAGCCATTTGAGCAGATCATCGCAGCCGGAGCCGTTCAACGCCGAAATCATGAAGGTGCGCTCGAATTTGGTGACGGCGTCGGCTTCGGTTGCAAGATCAAGGAGTTTTGGCGGATCAAGGCGGTCCACCTTGTTCAAGACGAGTACGGCGCGCTGCTTCTTGTCCTTCAGGCTTTCAAGGATCGACTTTGCATCGCCGGTAAAACCGCGCTCGGCATCGACGATGAACAGGATAATGTCGGCATCCCCCGCCCCTTGCCATGCGGTCGATATCATCGCGCGGTCAAGGCGGCGTTTCGGAGTGAAAATGCCGGGAGAATCGACCAATACCATTTGGCACTGGCCTTCGGTGACGATGCCGCGGATGAGCGCCCGCGTCGTCTGCACCTTGTGCGAAACGATGGTTACCTTCGATCCAACCAAGCGGTTCACCAATGTGGACTTGCCGGCATTGGTGGCACCAAGCATAGCGACAAAGCCGGAGCGGGTTTTGACATCTTCTGTCATTGGGCAGAACTCCAGACGCCTTCGCGGATTAACATTTTTTCAGCGGCAGCGCGTTCTGCGAGGCGCTTGGACTGACCTTCCGCCTTTTCAGGAACAAACCCCGGAACAGCAAGCCGAACCGAGAAAACCGGCTCATGATCCGGGCCGGAACGGTCGACAATTGTATAGGTCGGCTGCACACCACCGGCTCGATGCGCCCATTCTTGCAATTCGGTTTTTGCATCGCGGCGGCCAGCGCTTAGATGACGCGCACGCGGACCCCAGTGGGATTCAATAAAGGGCCGCACGCTTTCCAAGCCGCCATCAAGATAAATGGTTGCAATCAAAGATTCTACGACATCGGCGCGGACATTAGCGAGGCGCTTGCCGTCGAGCTGCCCCATATCGCTGCCTTTGCGAATCAGAAGATGCAGTTCCAGATCGTCCGCTATGTCAGCGCAGGTTTCAGCATCGACGAGCGAATTCAACCGGATCGATAGCTCACCTTCATCGGCATTCGGGAAGATACCAAACAACAACTCAGCAACCACTAAGCCCAACACACGATCACCTAGAAACTCCAACCGCTCATAATCCGCGCCAGTCTTGGTGCGCGCGCTCGCATGAGTCAGGGCGCGTTCGAGACGTGCGCCATCAAGAAAGACATGGCCGGTTTTTTCCTGAAGAACCTTGGCGAGTGAATCCTGATGTTTTTTCGAGCCGGGCATCGGACCTTATTTCACCGCAGTAAGAATGCGATCAAGGCGAGCGCTCGATGGCCATTTCCAAATTTCGAGCGGGCTCGCGCCATCGGCAATCGAGAAGAATATGCGATTGGCACGACCGACAAGGTTTTCGAGCGGGACAAATCCGACACTGAGACGGCTGTCCGATGAATTATCGCGATTGTCACCCATCATGAAATAATGCCCGTCCGGGACGAGGAATTCGCGGGTGTTATCTGTCGAGGAGTCCGGAGTGAGGTCAAGTGTGTCATAGGACACACCGTTGGGCAGGGTCTCGCGATAGACATCGACCGGACCGTCGGTTTCAGTCACGTCAATATTGTCGATCTGTCCGGTTTTAACGCGCGGCACAGCCGCGCCATTGATGTTCAGCACACCATTAATCATCTGAATTTTATCGCCCGGAAGACCAATCACGCGCTTGATATAGTCAAGTTTCGGATTTGGCGGGAACTTGAACACGACGACATCACCGCGAATTGGCTCGGCAGACCAGATGCGGCCTGAAAACAGATTTGGCGCAAAAGGCAGGGAATTTTTTGAGTATCCGTAGGCGAACTTTGAGACAAACAGATAATCACCTTCCAAGAGCGTCGGGCGCATGGAGCCGGACGGGATGCTGAAAGGCTGGAAGATAAAGCTGCGAATAACGAGCGCGAGCAAAAGCGCTTGGATGATGACGCTGACCGTTTCACCCAAGCCACCGGATTTCTTCACATCTGTCTTGTCAGCCACGCTCATGAGTTCCTCTTGTCCTAGAGCAAAGTGACGTTTCACGGAACCGTCCTTTGATCTGACTTCTTGATTTGTCGCATTGTCCTTGCTTTTGATAATTCCATCAAAAGCGGAAATACTCTAATATTGGCGCTTCTCATATCTGCTTCGCGCCGATGGGGCAACATGAGCGGTGCAATGGTTTAGCAATGCGGCGCTTATTCGGCGGGAAGCGCTTCGATGATGACAAAGGCCTGCGCCAGCGGAAAAT
>JANOYJ010000298.1:0-9768 GCA_031428815.1 Phyllobacterium sp. | reverse complement strand
CTATAATCTTCTGCATGGCTGAAACCAACCTTATCGACCCGATTTTTCACGCAAGGCTGACGCCCTATCGCTCGCTCGGGCGGCATGGTTTTCGAGTGCTGATGTCGATTTTGGTTGGCTGCTGGCTATTAGTCGGCATCGTCTTTCTATCGATTGGCGCTTGGCCGATTTTTGGCTTTTTCGGACTGGATGTCCTGTTGATCTTCCTCGCCTTCCGCTGGAATTATCGCTCTGCGCGGGCGCATGAGGAAGTGCTGCTCTCGTCGCAACATCTCGCGATCCGCAAAGTCGCGGCGTCCGGCAAAAGCGCTGAGCATGAATTCAATCCGTCTTGGACAAAATTTAATGTCAAGCGGCACGACTTTGTCGGGGTCACCAGTATGAGCGTGGAAGGCCAAGGCCGCCATGTGACGCTGGGAAGCTTTCTCAACCCGGATGACCGGGAGAGTTTTGCCAAGGCGTTCGCCTCGGCTTTGGGGCAGGCCAAGCGCGGATAGGCCAAGAAACGGGTGGCATCGCCCGTCGTGAGCGCTTAGTTTCGTAGCATCGGAGTTAATACCATGCTGCATATCAAGCCAGAATCAACGTACCGGAATGACATCCCCCAAGCGGACTATGACATCATCCGCAAGGTGATCGAGCATATCAGCGTCGATTATCGCGAGCAGCCGTCGCTGGAGGCTCTCGCGGATATAACGGGGTTGGAGGCAACGGCGTTGCAAAAGCTCTTCACGCGCTGGGCCGGGCTGTCGCCTAAAGCGTTTTTGCAGGCGGTAACCATGGACCATGCGCGGCGGCTGTTGGATCATGGCCTTCCCCTCTTGGAGACCGCATATGAAGTGGGCCTGTCCGGCCCCGGCCGTTTGCATGATCTGTTTGTGACGCATGAGGCGATGTCGCCGGGTGATTTCAAGACGCGGGGCGGCGGGCTGACCATTCGTTACGGTTTCCACCCCTCGCCTTTCGGTCATGCGTTGGTCATGACGACCGAGCGCGGCATATGCGGTCTCGCCTTTGCCGACGAGGCGGGTGAAGACGCGGCGTTGGCAGACATGACCCGGCGCTGGCCGCAAGCCGTTTATATGCGCGACGATGCGGGAACGGCCAGTGATGTGGCGCGGGTGTTTGAGCCGGGGCGCTGGAACGCAGATCAACCTTTGCGCATTGTCCTCATCGGTACAGATTTTCAGGTTCGGGTCTGGCAGAACCTCTTAGACGTGCCAATGGGCAAAGCCACGACCTATGGCAAGCTCGCTGCCGCAGTCGGCTCACCCGGCGCCTCCCGCGCCGTCGGTGCGGCGGTGGGAGCCAACCCGATTTCATTCGTCGTGCCATGTCATCGCGCTGTCGGTGCGACGGGTGCGCTGACGGGCTATCATTGGGGCCTGACGCGCAAGCGGGCAATTTTAGGCTGGGAGGCGGGGCAGGTTTTGCGGGGTTAGCTCCTTGACCGCCTCGATTTTCAATCGCACAAAAGGCGAAAGAAATCAGGTAGGAAAATATGATCACCGTCCTCGGCTCCATCGGCTTCGACCTCACCACCATATCCGACCGCCTCCCCTCGCCGGGTGAGACCTTGGTCGGCACTGGTTTTGTTTCCGGGCCGGGTGGCAAAGGGGCTAATCAGGCTCTGGCGGCGCGGCGCGCGGGGGCCGTGACCCGGATGGTCGGCTCTGTGGGGTCAGACGCATTCGCGCCGCAGGCACTGTCATTACTCAAAGACGGTGGTGTTGATCTTTCAGCAGTTCAGGTGACAGAGCAACCAACCGGCATAGCCCTTATTTTCGTTGGTGGCACCGGCGAGAACATGATCGTGATTGCGCCCGGCGCAAATGGCAAGGTGACCTCTCAGCAGGGTACAACCGCGCCCTTAGCGCAAGGCGACCACCTGCTTTTGCAGCTTGAAATTCCGATTGAGGCCGCCGCATCCGGAATTATGCAGGCAAAGGGAGTGGGCGCGATTTCAATTCTCAACACTGCGCCATTTCATCCGGATGCTGTCGCGCTGATGATGGATGCCGATATTACGGTCGCCAATGAGACTGAGTTTGATTTGGCTTCGGAGGCGATGGGCATGACGGAGCCTGACCGCAAAGTGCGGATGGCTCAATTTGTCCGTCGCAGCGGGCGCACCCTGATTGTGACGCTGGGCGGTGATGGCGCGATTGCCGCGACGCCGCAAGGATTCATCTCCGTGTCAGCGCTGCCAATCAAACCGATTGATACCGTCGGTGCGGGCGATACATTCTGTGGCTTTCTAGGCGCCGCACTGGATGCAGGTCTTGACCTCGAAACGGCCATGCGCCGCGCATCAGTCGCAGGCTCGCTGGCCTGCCTCAAACCCGGTGCGCAGCCCTCGATACCAAGTGCGGCTGAGGTGGACGCTGCCCTATAAGGTGGCCAACCGCTCCGTCAGAAGATCGAAGAACCCGTCAGAGTCCATATCACGCAGGACAAGCGCATTTGGCTTGCGTTTGGTCACGCCCCACCAATCGACGACGGTCATCCCGAGTGTGAGGTCCGAAGCGGTTTCGATTTCCACATTGCAAAGGCGGCCTGAATAAAGCCCGGGCTTCAACAGATAGGCAATCACGTTCGGGTCATGCAGGGGTCCGCCATCAGTGCCGTATTTTTCTTCGTCGAAGCGCTCGAAAAAATCCAATAGTTGCGCCGTCGCGGTACCAACTTCGGTACCCATTTGGCGAAATTTTTCGACACGCCTTGCGGTGGTCAGCGCTTTGTGCGTGACGTCGAGCGGATGCACGACAATCGGGATACCGCTGGCGAACACGGCTTGAGCAGCTTCCGGATCGACATAGATGTTAAACTCGGCCGTCGGCGTAATATTGCCGCCCTCAAAAAATCCGCCACCCATCAAGACGATTTCACGGATTTTAGACGCGATGCGCGGTTCGCGTGTAAGAGCCAAAGCGATATTCGTCAGCGGGCCAAGAGCACAGAGTGTGATCTCCTTTTCTGCCGCTGACATGATGGTTTCAACAATAAAATCCACCGCATGCTGCGCTTGCAGTTTCATTTTTGGTTCTGGCAGATCAGGACCGTCGAGACCGGTCTTGCCATGCACATGCTCTGCCGTCACCAAGGCGCGGACCAGCGGCTTGTCCGCCCCGATATAGACTTTCTGATCGGGACGACCGGCCAATTCGCAGATTTTGCGGGCGTTTTTCTCTGTCAAAGGCAGCGGCACGTTTCCTGCAACCACCGTAATACCGACAACGTCCAACTCGGGACTGGCAAAAGCCAGAAGGATCGCCAAGGCGTCGTCCTGCCCCGGATCGGTATCTATGATAATTTTGCGCGCCATTCGGCGTTCTCCCGTTTCGATTCTTTTTGTGTCACTTGAACCTTGTTTATATAAGAACCATATCAGGTGAATGCGAGTAAATGCCATTCGGGTTTGCACGTAAAAGGTCGCTTTTGAAGGACTGGTTTGATGACGCGCATGACGACTTTCTCCTCACCGCTTCTGCTTGGCTTTGATTCCATGGAGAAAACGCTGGAGCGGATCACCAAATCCGGTGACGGTTATCCCCCGTATAATATCGAACGGGTTGGTGCTTCAGAAAAAGGTGAACGGCTACGCATTACATTGGCGGTAGCGGGTTTTGCCGAAAGTGAACTCGATGTTGCGATGGAAGATAATCAATTGGTTATACGCGGGCGGCAAAATGATGAAGAGACGCGCGAGTACTTGTATCGCGGTATCGCGGCGCGCCAGTTTCAACGCGCTTTCATGCTTGCCGATGGTATGCGGGTGATCGGGGCGGAGCTGAAAAACGGACTTCTATCCGTCGATCTCGACCGGCCAGAGCCGGAAAAGCTGATCCGGCGGATCAATATTAATGTCGTGGAGTAATGAAATGAACGCAGAGTATAAGCCAATCACAGACGTCGAGCTCGCCCATCTCGGCGAAGGCTCCATCGCTTATGTGCGCAAAATTACTTCCGACGATCTGAAATCCCGCTTTCCGGGCCTGCCGCATATGGAATCCGGTTTAAGCCTTTGGGCTGTATTCGGCGCGAATGGTCAGCCAATGATGGTTGCCGATGAACAGGCGATTGCCATCAGTGCTGCGGTAAACCGTGATTTGCGTCCGGTTGGAATTAATTAAGTTTCTAAAATCAGGCGGCGTTGGATGTCGGCTGAACTGTCAGGAATGAATAGAGCGCGGCAGCGTCCGGTGTTCCTCGAAGTTTCGCCACCATATCCGGATCGCGTAAGATGCGGGCGATGCGCGACAGCGCCTTCAAATGATCCGCTCCCGCCTGCTCAGGCGCGAGCAGCAAAAACACAATATCCACCGGCTCGTCGTCAAAGGAGTCAAAATCAACCGGCTTATCGAGACGGGCGAAGAGCCCCATGATCGACTTGATGTTTTTGAGTTTGCCGTGCGGAATGGCGATGCCGTTGCCGGTGCCCGTCGAGCCCAGACGCTCGCGTTGAAGCACGGTATCGAAAATATCACGTTCCGGCAGACCGGTGAGCTCTGCCGCCTTTTCTGAGAGCAACTGCAAGAGCTGCTTCTTTGAACCAGCCTTTACCCCGGACAAAACTGCCTGAGGTTTTACAAGATCACTGAGATCCATCATTTAAGTCCTTTTGACCAAATCCATCCGGATGTCAGTTGGTTTTGGCACTAATGGCCGCCGGGTCGATCCAGCCGACATTTCCGTCAGCGCGGCGATAGACCATGTTGACCTGTCCGTTAGCCGCATTGCGGAAAACGAAAACCGGGCCGTCTTTGAGATCAAGTTCCATAACCGCCGCAGCTACGGACATGGTGCTCATGGCCATGGAGGTTTCAGCGATAATGGCCGGTGCGTAATCGACGTCGACTTCGTCATGGTCATCGTCCGGCAGGGATTCGACCACGCGGTAGGTGATTTCATGCGCGACGGCCGTGTTGGTATGGGCCTTCAGCTTGCTCTTGTAGCGACGCAGGCGGTTTTCGATGCGCTCGGCTGCCATATCAAAAGCTGCCTGCGGGTCTTGCGCCTCGCCAGCGGCTTGAATTGCAGTGCCGGAGGTCAGATGCAGGCTGCAATCGGCGGCAAAGCGCGAGCCCTGCTTTTCGACGGTGACGTGACCTGAATAGCCGCGATCAAAATATTTGCCGATAACGTCGCCAATCCGTTCTTCAATACGCGAACGGAAGGCGTCGCCAATGTCCATGTGCTTGCCTGAAACACGAAGGGTCATATGGCCGTCCTTTCAAAACTCAAATCAATGGAAGCGCGGTTCCATTCTATAGGTGTCTGCGAAACGCGCAATTCCAACATGACAAAGAACACGACAAGAAAAAGGTTTTTGGCGGTATCCCACCAAAAACCATCAATTAACTTGCCACCTTCCTCGTATTCCAAAAAAATTCGTGCGGGCAAGTAGGCAAGAGTTCAGGATTTGTCAATGATGCGGGGGCGTTGCCGAATCAGCCAGCACTTAATGCACAGCTTCTCCCATCGCCCGCTTTTCGCGGCGGCGCTGCACCGAGGACTGAATATTCATCGATTCCCGATACTTGGCAACCGTGCGGCGGGCGAGTTCAACGCCGGAGGCTTTCAAAACCTCGACAATCTGGTCGTCTGACAAAACATTGTCGATTTTCTCGGCCTCAATCAATTTTCTGATCGTATGGCGCACGGATTCAGACGAATGAGAATCACCACCCTCAGTATCGGCGATGGACTGCGTGAAAAAATAGCGCAGTTCGAACACACCGCGCGGCGTCAGCATATACTTATTGGTGGTGACACGGCTGACGGTTGATTCATGCATTTTGATCGCTTCGGCGATCATTTTCAGATTGAACGGACGCAGATGCGAGACGCCATGCATGAGGAACCCATCCTGTCGGCGGACTATCTCTTCCGCGACTTTCAAAATCGTCCGCGCCCGCTGATCGAGACTGCGCGCCAGCCAATTGGCGGTTTGCAAGCATTCGGACATGAATTCCTTATCTTCGGCCTTTTGAGCGCCCGCTACGACCCGTTTGTAATAGTTTTGATTGACCAGAACTTTTGGCAAGGCAGCCGGATTGAGTTCGACAATCCAAGAGCCATCCGGGGCAGCACGCACGGTGACGTCGGGAACAATCGCATCGACCATGCCGGAGGCGAAGGCAGTTCCGGGTTTCGGATCAAGCGCCTTGATCTCGGCGAACATGTCGGTGAGGTCTGCCTGATCGACACCACAAATGCGGCGCAGTTGAACGAAATCACGGGCGGCGAGGAGTTTCAAATTATTGAGAAGTATTTGCATTGCCGGATCAAAACGATTTTTGGCCCGCAACTGAATAGCAAGGCATTCCGCCAAATCGCGCCCAAAAATTCCAGACGGCTCGAACCCCTGCAAGCGCAGAAGTACGCTTTCGACAACCTCCTTAGTAATGCCGAGTTTTATGGTGATGTCCGCCAGATCAAGGATGACATAACCGTTTTCATCCAAACAATCCGCCAATTCCCAGGCCACAAGCCGCTCGACAGGATCAGCAAAAGTCATTGAAATTTGTTCGCGTACATGATCGCGCAGCGTCTTGGACGAGGCGGCAAAATCGTCGAGATCAAAGCCCTCGCCATCATGGCCGCCAGAGTTCCCGGGTGCGGATTTCCACTGGGCGGTCAGATCAGGCGCGAGATGCTCCTGTGAGCCCGTGTCATCTGGAAAAACGTTGTCAAGCGGCGCATCAAAGGTCTCGGCGATGCTTTCGGCATTGACTGCTTTTCCGTCCTGGATCCAATCGACCGGCACGCTGTCCGCCTCGCTTTGTGACGCTTCTGCACGGTCACTCAGCAAGTTTTCGCGCGATGGCGGCTCAGCATCGACCCGTTCCAAAAGCGGATTTTTTTCCATTTCTTCTTCGACAAATTTCGTCAACTCAAGATGATTCATTTGAAGCAACCGGATCGACTGCATCAATTGCGGCGTCATGACCAAGGATTGGGTCTGACGCATCATGAGTTTGTGCGAAAGTGCCATTAGAGATCCCGTATTCCGCCAAAGCATAGAACTGGCCCGCGTCTTGCATGTCAAACGCAGACGGGGATTTAGGGCCAATGTGATTAAGAAACAACCAATACAGGGTTGCCGGAGCATTCCGAGAATTGGCGTTACAGTGTGAACTGTTCACCAAGATAAAGCCGGCGAACATCCGGATTGGCCACGATATCCCCAGGACGGCCATGGGTGAGCAATTCACCGGCGTGGATAATATAGGCGCGATCCACCAGCCCCAGCGTTTCACGCACATTATGGTCGGTGATGAGAACACCGATGCCGCGCTTGGTGAGCTGGCGCACCAGATTTTTTATGTCACCGACCGCAATCGGGTCCACGCCGGCAAAGGGCTCGTCGAGCAACATGAAATTCGGGCGTGATGCAAGAGCACGGGCAATTTCCAACCGTCGGCGTTCGCCACCGGACAGCGAAATTGATGGCGCTTTGCGCAAGTGAGCAATGTGAAACTCGTCGAGAAGCTCCGTCAGCTCCTCTTCACGTTTTTTCTTGTTTTTCTGGACGAGTTCCAAGACTGCCCGGATATTGTTCTCGACCGACAGGCCGCGAAAGATGGACGCTTCCTGCGGTAGATAGCCAATACCCAGCCGCGCACGGCGATACATCGGCATGGAGGTCACATCATGGCCGTCAATTTCTATGGTGCCACTGTCAACCGGCACAAGTCCTGTGACCATGTAGAAGCATGTCGTCTTGCCCGCACCGTTTGGGCCAAGCAGTCCAACCGCCTCACCAGCGCGCAAGCCGATCGATACGCCGTTAACTACTTGGCGACCTTTGTAACTTTTGGTCAGCCCGCGCGCGACAAGCGTACCCTTGAGTTTGGCGATGTCGTCCGGTGCAAAAACGGACGGAGTGGAGCTCAACCGAACTTTATCAAAGAGGCCCAATGGTTCGGTCCTAGTTCTTCGGCTTGGATTTCGGGTCAAGTACCATCGAAACCCGACCGTCAAGTTGAGCCATCCCCGTGTTCATATGAACTGTCAGTTTACGTCCCACTGCGACATTGGCACCTTCCGACAAGACAACCTCTTTTCCGGTGAGCACCAACACTTCTGTTTTCATATCGAAAGTTGCGTCGTCGCCTGTGGCAATCTGATTTTCCGACTTCACATAGACCTTTCCGGAAACCACTAATCGTTCAATCGCTGCGGATCCTGTGGTCGCCGAACCACCATCATTGGCATAATGAACGGTGAGCTTCCCGGCTTTAAGAAGTGTTGGCCCCTGAACAACCGCCACGTTACCGGTAAAGATCGCTATATGCTCGTTCTCGCGAACCTCCAGCTTGTCACTCTCAATCTGCACCGGTTGGTCGCCGGACAGTTTTAATCCGGTGGCACGCCCCTTAGACTCCTGCGAAATGCCAAGCGTCGGCAAAAAAACCAGCACGACCAAAGCAATACGTATAAACGCCCAAATACCGGACTGACTGGAAATCATAGCATATTGCCTCATGTTCGATAATTTAATCGGCTGTTATTTCGAAATGCCTGATCCGGCCTTTTTCAACGTATTCGCCGCAATATTCAAGCGAACTCGGCTCTCAAAGACGATCACTTTGCCATTGTCTATAATTTGCATGCGGTCGGCAGTAATATGAGCCCGGTCTGTTACAATATCGACGGGCTTATTGGTGCTCATTTCACCAGAAGAAATGTTGATGCTGGCTGATGATAAATCGGCCTTCATGCCATCGCTGGTAACAAGCCTAATGTTATCAGCAAGGTCAAGCTTGTTGCTCGCATTATCAAAAATCCCGGTCGCAGCCGATAGTTTGGCGGTGGCTTCGGTACCAAATGGGAGATCTGCCGCAATATTTTGTAATTCGACGGCAGTTGATTTCACGCTTTCTTGAATAGCACGGTCAGCAATCATTTTGTAGGGACGCTTATCTGCGGTGAAGCCTTCCAGCTTAGGATTTGCCATAACGATGCGCCCGCCATCCATGACAACCGGTGCTGTTCCAGCGTCAACGGCGTCTGGATCGGCCAGGAAAGTTGCCGCGGAGAAAAAGCCGGTTACAAACAACGCCAATATTGGCAATCCGAACTTTAGAAAATGCACGCGGCGCGAATGTCGGTCAGCGGCAGCAAATTCAGCCTCACTGCGGGTCTGCGGAAACGAACGAGATTCTGCTTCTCTTCGCCTGACTGACTCTGCATTCCGCGTTACGGGAGCCTCTTTCAGATTTGAATCTGCCGTCGCGATCATGCTGCCCCAATAATTGTTTAAAAATCGATATAGTCACCAATATGGCTATTTTTCGATATAGCATGATTTTGGTGATGTGGCTCACGCCGCATCAGGAATGACCTTACTGATAGATAGGAACATATTTCATGCCCGCAACACCTGACGATATTATCGATCGCCGCCGGATGAGACGCAAGCTTGGCTTTTGGCGGATTGCGGCGCTGGTCTTGGCAGGTGCGGCAGTCTTCGGGGTTTATGCCGCAATGGGTGGCACTTTCAGCGGGCAGGGATTGACCAAGGCTCACATCGCCAAGATCCGCGTTGAGGGAACAGTCACCGAGGACGAGGACTTGCTCGCACGGCTTGCTGAAATAGAAAAAAGTGATGCTGCAAAAGGACTTATCGTGCAAATTGACTCGCCAGGTGGCACGACTGCCGGCGGCGAGGCGATTTATGAAGCGATCCGCAAAATTGCCAAGAACAAGCCGGTTGCCGCACAAATCGGCACTTTGGGTGCTTCCGCCGGGTACATGATCGCC
>JANOYJ010000297.1:0-3276 GCA_031428815.1 Phyllobacterium sp. | reverse complement strand
GTCAGTTGTGATGGGGGATGGAGAACCGGGTATCAATCGAAACGCGCAGGACCGAAGCAAAGTGGCTTATTGCTGAGGTAAGCCGGGCGATGATTGATGTCTTGGCCGGAGCAGGCGTGTCGTCGACGACGGTGAGTGTCCAGTCCTTGTAAATCTTGCCTTGGTTGAGCGAGGTGATTGTGAGCGGGGTGGTCATTTTCTGTCTCCTTCAGGTTATCGCCATGTTGGCGTCTGAGGAGAGATTGGGCCAAAGCGACGTTTTATGTCCTTTAATCCGGGATTAAATGTTCCAAAATCTTGCTAAAATTTACTGCGTGGAAATTTAGCTCTCGCGCATACCAGCGATTCGTAGCCCTTCAAGCAGGCTTGCCATCCGGTCCGGGTACTTGGCAGGCTGACCCGCTATGATACTTGCGATAGAAATATCAGGGGTTAGTCGCTGAAGGCCGCCAAGAAAGTGTTTGGCCTCGTCAATACGGCCCAGATGGGCATTGGCAGACGTTAGCATCCAGTATGTCGGGTCAAAATTCGTGTTGAGCGCCAATGCGCGGGATCCCCAGTCAATGGCGTCTTCATAGTTGCCGAGAATGATGTGGCAATGCGACGTACCGCAGAGCCATGTATGGGCAAACGCATCAAAAGGGCTGAGCCTGTTGGTCCGGTGAAAATAAGCAAGCGCTTCGTCAATGCCGCCGCAATGCAGTGACGCCACGCCGGCCCTGCTTAAAATGTTCAAATTATTCGGATTGGCCTCGGCAGCAGCCCGAACAACAGCCATGCCCCAGTCGTATTCACGGCAGCCCTGAATGAGGGATATGCCGCAATGACCCATCACCTGCGGGTCGCCCGCGGCGTGTTCGAGGCCGCGGCGGGACAGTTCCAGACACTCCGCCCGGTCATCAGGGCCGATTGCGGGCCAGCCCATGGTGATCCGGTGTACAAGCGTCCAAGCCGCATGACCGAGCAGAACGGCGTTGTTTGGCTCAAGCGCCAGTGCGCCTGTCAGCAGCTGATACGCCTCCGCATTGTCGCTTTCCGATTCCACCAGGATTTTGGCGAGCGCCTGCAGGTAAATATCATAGGCGGCCACGCTTTGAGGCCGTTCACGGCGGGCGCGGTCCGTTTCCGCAGCCCTGATGTTGGGCTCAATGGCACTGGCAACACTCTCGGTGATACGGTCCTGAAAATCGAAAATGTCCGCGACTGTCCCGTCAAAGTTCTGCGACCAAAGCTGCCGTCCGTTGGTGCCTTCAACCAGCTGCGCCGAGATTCGCAGCCTGTCGCCCGCCCGGCGCACGCTGCCGGTGAGCGCGTAGCGCGCGCCGGTTACGCCTGCCATATTCCGGACATCAGCCGCCTCGCCACTATCGGCAGATTTCAAATGTCTGACAACAACAAACGACTTAAACCGGCTAAGCGCAGTTACAATATCCTCCACGATGCCGCTGGCGAAATAGTCCTGTTCCGGGTCGCCGCTGAGGTTCTGGAAGGGGAGGATGGCGAGTGTGGGAAGCGCCGGAATGGAAGGTTGTGAAGGCGGCCCGGCCGTGCCGCTGATCAGCCTGTAGCCCTCGCGCGGCGCAGTAAGTATCCAGTCTCGGCCCTCGCTGTCGGTGCCCATCGCTTTTCGAAGCGCCGCGATCTGGACTGTGAGATTGCCTTCCTCAACAATCTGACCCGGCCAGACCCGCTCCATCAGATCGGACTTGTTGACCGTCTTTCCCTCCGCCTCAGCCAATGCCTGAAGCAATATCAGTCCGCGATTTCCCACTGAAACGGGAGCACCATCGCGCAGCAACCTGCCAGCTGCGGGGTCCAGATGGAACGGTCCGAAATGGATGGCGGCATTGTCCATAACCGGACAATACTAGCCTTGCGCGGCAAGGCTAGCGGAATTGTTCGCGGTAAATGTCAACCCTCAGCAATTCCCGCCAATCGCATGCCGTCGATCAGGACATTGATCCTGTGCGGATCACGCGCATTTTGACCCCGCCGGATTCGGGACAGACTGACTCCGGGGGATATTTTCTCGAGACCCGCGACAAATTTCCGCGCTTCTTCCATATGTCCGAGATAGGCATTCGCAGCGATCAGCATCCAGTATGTCGCATCATAGCCCGAATTGATCGCCAGCGAACGCAGAGCCCAAGTTAGAGCCTCCTCGTAACGGCCTTCGGCCATACAGATATGCGCCAGACCCGTCAGCTGCCAGTGAGTGCCCAAGCCGATGGGTTCAAGACGCACCGCGCGCTGAAGGAAGTCAGCTGCCTCGGTAAGATCGCCAGCGAGGAGATAGCCGATGCCCGCACAGTTAAGCACGGCGGCGCTGTTCGGATTTTCACTGACGGCAAGTTGAAGGAGCGACAACCCGGTCTCATACTGCTTGCCTATTTGCAGCAGGACGAACCCGCCATAGGCGACCACCAATGGATCTTCATGAGTGAGCGCAAGTGCCGCTTGCGCATGGGCAATGGCCCGTTCGGCGTCTTTTTGCTCAGTGCCGTTCATCTGCATCGCCACGCGTATCAAGTAAGCTTGGGCGGCCATTGCGAGCGCCGGGGCGAATTTCGGATCAAGTGCCGCAACCTGCTCCAAGAGGGCAATGGCGCGCGCATTTTCCTCAGGTCGGGAAACATAGACTCCAGCAAGGGCCTGCAAATAAAGGTCATAGGCGGCGATACTGCCGGGGCGTTCGCGGCGGGAACGCTCGATCTCCGCTTTCTGGATTTTTGGCTCGACAAGACCGACAACGCTCTCTGTGATGCGGTCCTGCATGTCGAATATTTCACCCGCCGCGCCGTCAAAATTCTGCGCCCAAAGGCCCGCGCCATTCGTGCCGTCGATAAGCTGGGCATTGATTCGAAGTCTCAAACCTGCGCGCCGCACGCTTCCTTCGAGCACATAACGGACGCCTAGTTCCTTGGCCACCTGACGCACATCCACAGCTTTGCCCTTATAGGCAAAACTCGAATTGCGGGCGATCACGGCGAATGACTTGAAACGGCTGAGCGCGGTGATGATGTCGTCAACAATGCCGTCAGCGAAATAGTCCTGTTCCACGTCGCCGCTGAGATTTTGGAAAGGCAGGACAGCGAGCGAGGGCATGACCGGTGCGGCGGCCAGCGTTTCCGGCATTCCCGCCAGCCGCAACCCGTCGAATATTGCCGCCGTCCGGGCCGGCTCTTTTGGCAAGTGCGCATTCTGGCCCTCCGACAAGCCGGTAGCCCTCCCGCGGCACAGTGAGAATCCAGTCGCGCCCGTCACTGTCCGTCCCCA
>JANOYJ010000296.1:0-2267 GCA_031428815.1 Phyllobacterium sp. | reverse complement strand
CATGAAGGGCGCGATTGCGCGCGCTTCCGAGCTAGCAGCAGAGATCCCGGACGCGGTCATTCCACAACAGTTTGAAAATCCCGCCAACCCGGAAATCCACCGCAAAACAACCGCTGAGGAAATCTGGAACGACACCGAGGGTACCGTCGATATTTTTGTCGCGGGCATCGGCACCGGCGGCACAATCACCGGCGTCGGCCAAGTGTTAAAGGCCCGCAAGCCTGGCCTGCGCGTTATCGCCGTCGAGCCGGAAGCCTCCCCGATCCTCTCCGGTGGTGCCCCCGGTCCGCACAAGATTCAAGGCATCGGTGCAGGCTTTGCCCCCGCCATTCTCGACACCAAAATCTATGACGAAGTGGTGCAGGTTTCTAATGAAGAAGCCTTCGAAAACGCCCGTCTCGTTGCACGGCTTGAGGGCGTTCCTGTCGGTATTTCCTCTGGCGCGGCACTCGCTGCGGCCGTGAAGGTAGGTTCGCGTCCTGAGAACAAGGGCAAGAATATCGTCGTGATCATACCGTCTTTTGCGGAACGGTATTTGTCGACAGCGCTGTTTGACGGGCTGGATGCCTGAGTTAAAACTCACGCATTCCCGATTAATACACCCGCCGCAAACACCAGGGCGCCGCCGAGCATAACTTGCAACGCGGCGCGCAGCCACGGCGTTTCCATGTATCGGTTCTGAATCCAGGTGATAACGAACAGCTCAATCACCACAACGACTGCCGCAATCGTTGTTGCCGTCCAAAATTGCGGAATGAGATAGGGCAGTGCGTGACCCAAACCGCCGAGCGTCGTCATAATTCCCGATGCAAGGCCACGCTTGAGCGGCGACCCGCGCCCGGAAATTTTGCCATCATCATGCGCCGCCTCGGTGAAGCCCATCGAAATACCCGCGCCGACCGATGCCGAGAGGCCGACGAGAAATGTCGTCCACGTATTGTGCGTGGCAAAGGCCGTCGCAAAAATCGGGGCCAAGGTGGAGACCGAGCCATCCATCAGCCCGGCAAGACCCGGCTGTACATAGGTGAGAATAAACTGCCGTCGTTCCGTCGCTGCTTCTTCGGTTTTCGCATCTTGCGGCACATTTTTCAGACCGAGTTTATGCGCAAGGCTCTCATGACCTTTTTCCGCCGCCGCAAGATCGCCGAGCAACTTACGGGTATCTGCATCCTGTGATCTGGCTACCGCTTGCAGATAAAAGCGATAGGCCTGACGCTCCATCGTTTCCGCCATGTCGCGGACTTTCTCAATGCCGAGCGGACGGACAAGCCAATCGGGCTTGCGCTCATAATACCCGCGCACATGCTCGCGCCGGATAAGCGGAATGATGTCGCCAAAGCGCTTTTTATGCAGATCAATCAGGCGGCGGCGATGCTCGTTCTCCTCGACCGCCATATCATCAAACACCGACGCCGATTGCGGAAACTTCTCACGCAAGCCTTCAGCATACGCCGCATAAATCCGTGCATCGTCTTCTTCAGACGAAATCGCAAGCGCCAGGACTTCTTGTTCGGAGAGGTCATCAAATGACCGGCGCGAGGGTCCAAAAAAGCGTGTGAGCATTGACGGGTATCCATAATTTAGAATTATTCTAAATTAAGAGCTATTTGTCGAAGGTCAACCCCAAACCCCCTGCGTCCGCTCCTCAAATGCTAGGCAGAATGTTTTCTAACACAAAGTACCACCAAAGAGCCTCCCGGAAGCGACTTACCTGCACTTGCAATCACGCTCGCCAAAGGCGAGATATAGTTCGGCGGCACACCGTTGCGGAATCGAATAATTGGACCAAGGCGACACACTTCTCGACCGTATCGGCGGCTGGCTTGCAAATCGTTTGCAAGAGGAATCCTCCGGCTATCAACCCTTCACACCCTCCGACCCAAATGTTCTACGCCGTGTTTTGGTGCCCGGCGACATCCTTCTAATTGAAGGCAACCAACATCTCTCCGGCGCGATCAAATATCTGACGCAATCAACCTGGAGCCATGCAGCGCTCTATGTCGGCGATGCGCTTCCGCCCTCCTCCGATGGTGCGCCGCGTCCGCAACTTATTGAAGTCGTGCTTGGCGATGGCTGTATTGCCTCGACGCTGGAGAAGTACCGCACTTACAACACCCGCATCTGCCGTCCGGTTGCTTTGGTGCCGGAAGATCGCGACAAGGTCATTCAATTCATGCTGTCGCGGCTCGGCGTGCGTTATGACACGAAGAACATTTTTGACTTGTTGCGCTATTTCCTGCCAACCCCACCCGTTCCCGTGCGCTGGC
>JANOYJ010000295.1:0-5574 GCA_031428815.1 Phyllobacterium sp. | reverse complement strand
AATTGGTGATACCGAGGTTCCCGGTGCCGTTGGCGTTGTTTCGGACCCCGGCGGGGTCGAACGGAACAGGTCGATCAAAAGGGGCGGCAGTTCGACAAATTCGGTCGCGCCGGTTCCGGTTTGCGTTTCTTGATTCGGGTTCTGAGCTGTGGTCGATTGCGCCCATGCGGACGGGACGAATGGCACCACGAGAAAAGACGTGAGAAGCAGTGCCTTCACTAAGCGACTAGAGCTAATTGGCAGCATCCGGCTTCCTTCCGGGGATGACCTGATCGACGAGCGGTGACTTCGCGAACTCGCCGACAATGCGATCATAGTCCGTGACACTCGTTACTGGAAGCATGATCTTGAAGGTGCCGCCGGAATTTGGACCCTCGGTAATCTGGCCACCGGAGGCTTGCAGCAATGTTGCGACGTCAGCAAGTTTTGCATCCGGCTTGAATGTGACCAGAACGAAGGCGGCATTGGCGCTTTGACCGGCACCGGCGACTTCAATGTCGTTCGGCGTGTTCCGGCTGAGATTATTCGATGCGACCACCATCAACACTAACGCTGCCGCAGCACTTGCCCATACCAAGGGGGCGGGGATGGTGAAGGTTTTGGCTAATAACGCCGAGAGCCAAGAGGCAGCCGAGACGCGCGGTGCAGCTTCCTTTTCCAAGCTTTCAGAGAAACGGCGGAAGCTTTGCGAATCCGGGCGCAAGCGCTCATTGTCTTCAGAAATGAAGGCGAGTTCGCTTTCGGCGTCGGCTAAGGCTGCTTCGGCATTGGGATCATTGGCCAGCCAATCTTCGACGCTCGCCAAGTCCGCGCCGGACAGCGTGCCGTTCAAGTAGAAAGGCAAAAGCGTCTCCATCTCATCGCGATGGGTCATGGTCTTATCCTCACTCATGGCCATCCCCTTTCGTAACCGGCGGCTTTCAAGGCTTCGCCGAGTTTGGAGCGCGCATAGAACATGCGGGTTTTGACAGTGGCCACCGGAATTGAGAGCACGTCGCCGATCTCCGTGACGGTGCGGCCATGGTAATAGGCAAGGTCAATGACGGCGCGGTGCTCGGCGCTGAGGTTATCAATACATTGGCGAAGCGCTGCTGCCTTATCGAGTTTCATGGTCACGACTTCGGGCGTATCGGCACCGTCTTCAATCCGCTCCGACTCCAAATCGTCGAGCGAGTCTTCCTTGCGTTTGCGATGGGCGGAGAGGACCTTGAAGCGGGCGATGCCGAGCAACCAAGTGGTGACTTCCGAGCGGAACTCGAACGCTGACGCCTTGCGCCAGACCTCCAAGAACACTTCGTTTGCAATATCGTCCGCCATATTTTCCGAACCCGTTTGGCGCACCACGAACCGGTAGACCCGGGCATGGTGGCGCATGAATAACAGACGGACCGCAGCACGATCGCCAGAGGCAATACGCTTCATCAAGTCATTATCTGACGCTGTGCCAGACGGTAAGACCATTACGGACCTTCTAAGGGTTAGACGCGGGGCGGGGTGGAAAGGTTCAAACTGGATTTATGATTAGTGGATTGGGCGCGGGGAGGGAAGGGGCATTGAACCTTTCCGCCCGTCACAGCGACTACTCCTGACGGACCGCATTGTGCGGGGTCGGAAAGGAGCAAGCTATGGCATTTTATCGAAGCCAGGCGGCGGTTGAGGAGCGGGTTTGGGGATCCAAATCGCGCACCAGGCACCGCCAGAATTCTTCACCAACAGGAAGCGGAAAAGGGGGTTCATCCTCGTTGACGCAAAGCATTGTCGGGCGTAACGTGGCATCTGGTTGGGGCTGCCAGTTTAATACTCTAAAGGAGTTCGCTGCGAACATTTCGCACAGCGATGGGCGGAAGTTGGCAGGAGCGAACTCACAAAAACCGTGTGAGGTTGCGCCCATGACGACTTTTCTGTCTTCCTCAACTGCTTATGGAATGATTGCGCGTTTAGCGGAGCGGATTGGTTCGCTCCGGCGTTTGGCTTTTGTCGGCTCGATGCTCGCCAGTACATTATTCGCTGGTATGGCGGCGGCACAGGAGACGCAAATCATTCAGCAAGGCTCGATGGCGGTCACCGGATTTTCCGGCACGACAATTCCGGGCATTGAGGAAGGCCTGCCTCCGGGTGTTGACGCCATTGACGAGACAATGATTGATCTCGAAGGCAAGACGCTTCGGGTGTTTGACGTCTCCAATCTTGGTGGTCCGGCAAGCGGGCAATTGGTCAATACGCCTTTGCCGTTTGAAGTATCGGCGCGCCAGATTGGGCAGGTGTTCGGGCTTTCCTATGATGACGGGATACGCACGGATACGACGGATATTGTCCCCAATCTCTACGCTGCGGCGACCTCGCTGCATGGCATTCAGATTGTCACGCCCGACGATGATGAAGACGGTCGTCCTGAACGGCAGCGGCGCGGCACCGACGGTGCCATGTTTATGGATGGACAGTTTGGCGCTGAGCTTGGCGGCGGGTCGGGCTCGATTTTCAAAATTGACGGCCTGACCGGACAAGTGACGAAGTTTGCTGACATTCCCGACAACAGCGGCTCCGGACTTGGCAATATCAAGTTCGACAAATCGCACCGGCAGTTTTTTGTCAGTGATGTGGACACCGGCATGATCCACCGCATTTCGATTGACGGTGCTTTGATCGATACGTTCGATCATGGCGTTGCCGGTCGTCCGGGTCATGGTCTCGCCCCTGTGCCTGATGATGGTTCTGTCATGGACATCAAAGGCGGTGCGTTCGACTCAGAAGACCCAGAGTCTTGGGGCTACACACAAGATGAGCGCCGGGTGTGGGGCGTCGCGGTGCACGGCGGACGGGTTTATTATGCCGTCGGCGATGCGGCGGAAATCTGGTCGGTCGGCCTCAATCGTGACGGCACATTTGAGGCCACCTCTCGGTGGGAACTCACAGTTAATGCTGAGAAGGACTATCCGGTCACGGACATTGCCTTCGACAGTCGCGGCTTCATGTATTTGTCGCAGCGCGGCGAGATTGAGAACCGCTACGACTATTCGCGCTTTGCCAATTCCGGCAAGGGCGAAGTCGTGCGCTATTGGCGCGAAAGCCCGGATGATCCGGCAACGGAAAGCATCTGGGTCGAGACGCCGCAAGAATATGCGGTTGGTTTTCCGACCGACAATCGTCAGGCCGCGGGCGGTATTGATTTGCAATACGGCTATGACGCTTATGGCGTGCTCGACTACAATGCCTGTAGCGAAACGGTCGTCAAGACCGGCGACAATCTGCGCAGCAACGAAGAACTTGCCGATCAGCTCGCCCTTGGCGGGCCTTTGACGGTTCATGGCGTACAATTGACGCATCAGTCTTTGGTTAAGCCCGCCAATGTGCCGCCGTTTGGCTCATGGTTTGTGGATTTCGACAGCCTGTATGAAGACCCCGATGTAAAGGGTCATGTGGGTGATGTTGAAGTCTGGCGTCCATGTTCAGGCCGCGCGAACTATTATGATCCGATACCGTATCCGGGGGATTATCCGGATCCGTACTGGCCACCATATTACCCGCCAACCGGTTTGCCGCCATGCCTTGATGTGGATGCGATTGAATATTTCTGCACACCGGCAGGCTTGGAAGCTGATCTCTACTTGAAGGATCATGCAGGCTTTGGCGGCGACAGCATCCATTCGAGCACATCGGATCCGGGCATCAGTCTATCGCCTTCGACGCAGACCCGCCCGAATGCCGCAGCACCGTTTACGCTGGGCATAACCGGCCATGTGCCGGGCGACAAGGTCAGCCTTGGCCTCTGCTTCTATAAGGATGCGGATGCAAAGAAGGGTGGCTATTACCCTTGCTGCAAGGTGAATATCGATATCCAGACTCCACTCGCTTCGTGCGCACCGTGAGGAGGGAAAAATGAAAACGCTTTCAATTTTCCACTCACCCCGAAATGCACCGCGAAATGTCATGGAGACTGCGATGAAACCCCTTGTCCAGATGAAGCGTCCGGGACGGTGGCTGATGGCCGCCGCCATGGCGCTGGGACTTAGCCAAGCACCGGCTTTTGCCGAAGAGTTGGCAACCCCCGCAAAAGACGCCCGTGCGGAACTTGCCCGGGTCATACCTGTCGCCGGTCCATTGGTTGACGAAATGAATGAATTGGAACTGAAGAAAGTTCCTGAAATTGAGCGCCGTCCAGGCGGGAGCCCGGGCCCTGTCCGGGTTATCTTCAGCAAGACCGGTGCCCAGCTTGATTGCGACTATGTTGTCTACAAAATCCGCTTCGGCCTGAAAGCCAGTGCGGAGACTTGGGCGACACCTGAAATACAAGCTCTGCTCAAGACAATCAAATTGGACATGAAGGACCAACTGCCTTCGGGTCTCAGCATCGTATCGACAGTCTTGGCCGGCGATATCACGGATGCAGGCGGACTTAATCCGGCTGCGGCCGCAACGAGCACGACATCGACACCGAATGACACGATGAAAATTTCTGACTTCCGATTGTCGGCCAATGACCTGAATGGCGATGGCAGCGCGACGGAACGTTATGTCGATATCAAGATCACGGCAAAAATCGACAAGGCAGCGTTCCCTGCGGTAACGGCGGTATTGAACCAGGCTGTTCTCACCGCGACCAATTCCGGCGGCGGGAGCAATGACTATTTTTCGCATGATCCCGCGCAGCCGGATGACGGCGATGAATCGACGGGTGCAAAGACCAAGATCACTATCGATGTGACCAAATGCATCCCTCCCGGCGGCGGTGATACGCCTCAGGGAGAATGCTTCAAAGTCGATACCGGTACGGTTGATTGTGACAAGGATGGCGCAGGTGCGTTCATTTATCACATGACAGTCGGTGCCGAGATGGCCGGTCGCGTGATCGAGGTTTCGGTGACCAATCCGGGCGTATCAATCAATCCTGCGGCACAAGTTGTTCCTGCAGGCGGCGGCGTGTTGAACTGGACCATTACCGGTGCTCTGCCGGGTGATGTCATCCATCTCATCGTGACCGGCGTTGAAACCTATGCCGGGCCGGAAGAAGGCTGGGGCATATGCTGCACGCAGACCGTTGACATCACTATTCCCAAAGACCTCGACTGCCCGAAAAAGCAGCCGGATATTAAGGTCGAAAAGCGGGCCGATGTCGCGACCTGCACCAAGGATGGTGGCTGCAAGTTTACGATCCGTGTCTCCAACGTTGGCGATGCGCCGTATAATGGCCCCATCGTTCTCAATGAAGTGACATTACCGGGGAATGCCACAATCGATGGCGGACCGAATGCGCCATGGACCTGTGCTCCGGCAACCAGCCCGATGCTGTGCAAACATCCGGCGACAACGCTTAATCCGGGTCAGTTCGTTGACCTGAAATTGAGCTTCAAGCCGGGTCCTGCTTGGGACGCGCGATACATTAAGAATTGCGCGAAGTATAATTATGCCGAGAGCGGAAAGCCCTTATTCGGGAGCCAGTTGAATGACCGCGCTTGTGCGGAGATTCCTCTGTGCAATCCAAATGGCACGACGCATCTTGATCGTGATTGCCAGCCACCTGTTGAAAAGAAGGCCGACTTGCAATTGCGCAAGGTTGCCCGTGAGTTCTGCTCGGCG
>JANOYJ010000294.1:0-8554 GCA_031428815.1 Phyllobacterium sp. | reverse complement strand
TTTTCAAGCGTACATTCATGAGTTATTCCCAGCTCTGTCAGAGACTTAACGGTTGTTTTCAATTGAAACCCGCCGTTATAGCCACGCGTCAATTTGCCTTGATATGGCACTTGTCACGCTAAGGGCAATGCGCCAAATCCGCTCTATCAAATTTGGAGAGACACATGAGTGCCGCAGCAACCGTTGAAAATGTGGTGCAAGCCAGCGATCAACAGAGCCGAAACCGGCGTTTAGTGTCAATCTGGTTGGGTATTGTGGCTGTGGTTTTATTTGCTTTGATCGTCGTCGGGGGCATGACGCGGTTGACGGATTCCGGACTTTCGATCACGGAATGGAAACCGATCCACGGTGTCATCCCGCCGCTGAGCGACTCCGATTGGCAGGAGGAATTCACTAAGTATCAGCAGATTCCTGAGTTCAAAGAACTCAAAAATGATATGAATATTCAAGGCTTTAAGACAATTTTCTGGTGGGAATGGGCGCACAGGTTTCTGGCCCGTGCGATGGGCGTTGTGTTCGCTTTGCCTCTGGCGTTCTTTTGGCTGACGGGACGATTGGAAAGCCGTCTAAAGCCGCGCCTATCGGGCATATTGGCACTCGGCGCTCTGCAAGGTTTTATCGGCTGGTGGATGGTCGCTTCAGGCCTCACCAAGCGTGTCGATGTCAGCCAATACCGGTTGGCTGTGCATTTGACCTTAGCCTCGCTTATTTTCGCCGCGACGATTTATGTCATGCGTGGCTTGGCGGTTCATTCCGAGCGTCCGGCTTTGGCGGCGACCCGTCGCTTCGCTGGCATGATTGCGGTTCTTGTGCTTTTCCAAATCTATCTGGGCGGATTGGTCGCAGGTTTGGATGCGGGTCAAACCTACAATACTTGGCCGCTGATGGACGGTCGCATCGTCCCGTTTGACCTGTTTTCGATAGACCCGCTTTGGCGCAATTTCTTTGAAAATCCAAAGACCGTGCAGTTCATTCACCGCTGCGGCGCTTACCTGATTTTTGCGTTTGCGTTTGTCCATATGGTGCAAGCTAACCTGTCTGAACCGCGCACGACCCATGCTCGCCGAAGCGTTGTAATGTTCATCCTGGTGAGCCTGCAAGCGGCGCTTGGCGTAGTCACGCTGCTGGCACAAGCCCACATTCATTCCGCCATCACGCATCAGGCTATGGCATTGATTGTATTAGCCTTTGCCGTCGCGCATTGGCGCGGAACCAAGGGCAGTTATCCGCTTGATAACCGTTTGGAAACGCGCCGCTAAGCGGCGGTCCCAAGCATCAGATCAAGGTTCTGCACCGCAGCACCCGATGCGCCTTTGCCGAGATTATCGAGCTGGGCGACGAGATTGACCTGTCCCTTGCCTTCACTGCCAAACACATATAGCCGCAAAATGTCTTGGTCATTCAATTCCTCTGGATCAAGCCGCCCGAGCGACAAGCTGGTCTCAAGGCTGATAACCTCAACGACCTTTTGACCGGCGTAGAACTCAACAAGCGCCGCATGAATCTGAGCGATACCCTTGCCTTCTGTCAGATGGTCAAGATAAAGCGGCACCTGCACCAGCATGCCTTGCGCAAACCGCCCGACCGAGGGCGAAAAGATCGGGCGCTGCGCCAAAAGTCCATGCACCTTCATCTCAGACACATGCTTGTGCTGCAAAGGCAGGCCATAGACGAAATAAGCCGACGTAATAGGGTCTGGATTCGCAGGGTCTTCCATCTGCGCAATCATCTGCTTTCCACCGCCCGTATACCCCGATACAGCATTAACCGTAACCGGATAGTCGGCAGGCAAAATACCGGCAGCCACCAAAGGCCGGACAAGCCCGATAGCACCCGTCGGATAGCATCCAGGGTTGGCCACCAGCCGCGCCGACGCAATCTTCGCGCCCTGCGCCTTGTCCATCTCGGCAAAGCCATAGGCCCAGTCCGGATGCACCCGATGCGCCGTGGACGTATCGATAATGCGCGTCGCATTATGTCCGTTCAAAAGCTCGACTGCTTCCTTCGCTGCATCGTCTGGTAGACAAAGAATGGCAACGTCAGCGCTTTTGAGGAAATCCTCGCGCATGATTTTATTCCGCCGCTCTGCTTCCGGGATAGACAGGACTTCAAGGTCATGACGCGTCGCCAGCCGCGTGCGGATTTGCAATCCGGTCGTGCCATGCTCGCCGTCAATAAAAATCTTTGGTTTCAAGACCTTGGTCCTTCATATGTGATTGCGAGCCGCGCGTTTACCGTTTTGATTTCTTTTGTGCAAGCAGGCTGATGACATACATCGCCACCGTCGCGCCAGCGATTGCCGTTATCTCGGCATGGTCATAGGCCGGTGCAACCTCGACCACATCGGAACCCACAATGTTCAGATCGCCAAGCCTTTGAATAACTGAAAGCATCTTCGAAGACGACGGTCCGCCCGCAACTGGCGTTCCTGTTCCAGGTGCAAACGCTGGATCGAGACAGTCAATATCAAATGTCAGATAAGTCTTTGCAGAGCCAACATGCGCCAAAATCTGTTTGGCGATGTCACCCGAACTCATTTCCTCGAGTTCATGGCCTGGAATAATCTTGATACCAAAATCTTCCGGTGCTTTCGTTCGAATACCGATTTGAATCGATCGCTTCGGATCTATAATCCCATCGCGCACTGCGCGGGCGACAAACGAGCCGTGATCAATGCGCTTGCCGTCATCAAACCAAGTATCCTGATGCGCGTCAAAATGAACCATGGCGAGCGGCCCGTGTATTGCTGCATGCGCCTTGAGCAGGGGCCAGGTGACAAAATGGTCGCCGCCCATCGAATAGAGAAAAGCCCCGGAGTTCAAAATGGCGCTCGCCTGCTTTTCAATCGCGGCAGGCGTCTTGTGATGATTACCATAGTCGAGATCGCAATCGCCGTAGTCGATGATCGACAAATGTTCGAACAGGTCGAGCCCGAACGGATATTGCGGATCATTGCAGAAAATCTCCGACGCCGCACGGATTGCTCTGGGACCAAACCGTGATCCCGGCCGGTTCGAGACCGCCGCATCAAATGGAATGCCCCAAACCACGACATCGGCATCTTTGCAATTCTTCGAATACTGCCGCCGCATGAAAGAAAGCGCCCCGGCATAGGCCGGGTCTGCGGAAGCAGAGTGCCGGTTTTTTGTGGTGAAAGCGTGATCGACGGGATGGGGCATGGGTTCAGAACCTTTCAGGCGTAACGATTTTGCAGACGATTTACCCGACAGGCACGGCTTTTGCCACTGTTTCAATAGTTTGAAACTGTTTGCTGTAATCTGTTCAAATTTGGCACAGAACGCAGTGGGGAAGGCTGGGAATGTCGTTACTGACTGCCGAAACGTCCAACATTGGCGCTGCGACCCCAGCCCGGCCAAACGTACGCTACCTAGTGCTCGACAGTTGGCGTGGGCTTTGCGCGCTTCTCGTCGCGCTGTTTCATTTTCCGCTGGCCGGTGCGATCGGGACGAACGGTTTCGTTCGCGGCTCGTTTTTGTTTGTTGATTTCTTCTTTGTCCTGTCCGGCTTTGTCATCGCTCATTCTTATTCTGAGCGCGTCAAAACCGGTGAGGGCTTCGCCAAGTTCTTGGTGACGCGCTTCGGACGCCTGTTCCCGCTACACGCCTTCATGCTCTCGGCCTTTGTCGGCTTTGAATTATTGCGCCTCGCAATCCCCCAATTGTCTAACGGTCAGCCAACTTTCACCGGAGCCTTTTCGCTCGACACACTTCCGGCCAATCTGGCATTGCTGCATGGTCTCGGCATTCACGATCATCTGAGCTGGAATGCGCCAAGCTGGAGTATTTCGACTGAGCTTTTCGCTTATTTGATTTTTGGCATCGCCGTCTTGGCCTTGGGCCATATGTCGCTGATCGTCTTTGCCGCTTTGGCCTTTTTTAGCCCGATCCTCTTGTTCATGTTCTCGCCAGACTTCATGGACGCGACTTTTGATCTTGGCCTTATCCGCTGCCTGTTCGGCTTTTCAACCGGCGTTTTGACCCACGCGCTTCTCGCCGGGAAAACCGATGCGGGACCGGTCACGAAGGAGGCACTCTGGACTTGGACATTCGCCGAGCTCTGCGTCATATCGGCGGTCGTCTTGTTCGTCTCGACTTCCGCTGAGACCGCCGGAGGACTTTTGGCTCCGTTCCTCTTCGCCTTCTCGGTCGCACTTTTTGCCCATGAGGGCGGCTATGTCAGCCGTTTGCTGCGCACCAAGCCTCTGCTCTTGCTCGGCACCATTTCTTACTCAATCTATCTCACACATATCTTCGTCCAGAGCCGTATGATGAATGTGGGGAAGTTATTGGATAGCCATACCAGTATCGAAATATTGATACCGGGCAAGGACGGCATGGCTTTCTCAAGTTCGCTAGCCTTGCCAGCGATCATCGTCATGGTCGCCACCACCATCATTGTCAGCATGGTGACCTACCGCCTCATCGAAGTGCCGGGCAGGGACCTTTTCAAACTCATCGCGGCGCGAATAGGCACAAGCGGTCAAACCAGCCAAAGCCGGGCATAGGGCGGCAGAACGAGCTCGTGAAACGTCGGAGTAAGCGTCTGATCTGCCAACGCGTCGTGAAAATCACTGATGCCGTGACCTTCCAGCCAAGAACGCGGCAGGCTGAGCCAGGATTCACTGAAATTGAACAGCGCCAAGAGCGGTCCAAGCGCGCTCTCGCGTTTGAAGGCGAAAATACTCGGATGGCCAATGTCGACAATGTGGGTGGGGCATAGCGCCGACAGTCGTGAATTCGCCTTGCGTCGTCCAAGGATATGCTGAACACCCGCAAAAATCCGCCCTTCGACAGTCTCTGACTTGTTGCGCTTGGCTGTCAGTTTCCAGTCCATCGCGGGCCGGTGCATCCAGCGGTTATCATGCGCTTTGGTCGGATCTTTGGTGAAGGAATAATCGTTGGTGAGGCCAAGTTCGTCGCCCATATAAATCAAAGGCAGCCCGCTAAACGAGGCCATCAGCGCATGGCCCATGAGGATGCGCTCAATCGCCATAGATATTTCCGCGCCATCCTTGGCCTCTTGCGCCGCTTCAAGTCCTGCTAGGCTGGCAAATGAGCCGGAATTACGCCGGTCGCCCGTGTCGGCGTTTTCCTGAAAAATCGCACCTCGGGCAAAGCTGCCCGGATGACGCCCGGTATAAAAATCCGCAAGAAAATTGCGATGACCATGGCCTGACATATGGTTTAGCGCCGCGCCGTCTTCCTCGGTAATTGCCCAGCCAATGTCGTCATGGCAACGGATATAGGTCGCCCAAGACGCATTGCGGAAGACGCTTGGGAAATGTGTTCCCAGAACATGCGTCATCAAGCGAACATCGCGCGTTGCCAGCGACGACCAATACTGGACCATCAGATTATTATGATAGGCAAGGTTGGCTTCCTTGCCCGAATGACGTCCAGCACCAAGATAAGGCACCAAATCGCGCGGGGCGACGATGGCTTCTGCTTTATGGATAAGGGCAGGGGCGGCTATACGGGTCGCCGCGCGCAGTGCTTGCAATAGATCGTGCACTTCCGGCTGGTTCTGGCAATTGCTCCCCATGCGCTTCCACATGAACGCGACGGCATCCAGTCGCAGAATATCCGCGCCTCTATTGGCAAGGTTCAGCATGATATCAACGACTTCGAGGAAAACGTCAGGGTTCGACCAGTTCAGATCCCATTGATGCTCGTTAAATGTCGTCCATACCCATTTTTTGGCATCATCGTAGTATGTGAAGTTGCCGGGTGCCGTCGCCGGGAATACCTCAACCAGCGTCTCAGAATATTTCTTCGGCATTTCGTCAGTGTCGAACATCCAGTAATAGTCTTGATATTTCGCATCGCCCGCCCGCGCTTTGACCGCCCATTCATGCTCTTTGGCGGTGTGATTGAGCACAAGATCAATGCAGACACTCATATCCTTGCCGCGCAACGCCGCCGTCACCGCTTCAAGGTCATCCATGGTGCCAAGATCAGGATTAATCGCGCGGTAATCCATCACCGAATAGCCACCATCGCTGTCGCCGGGGCGCGGCTTCAGGCACGGCATGAAATGGATATAGTTCGCACCAAGCTCCGACAGATAATCGACGTGCTTCAAAACGCCTTTGAGATCACCGGCAAACCTATCGATATAAAACACATAGCCGACCATCCTTTCCGAAAGAAACCATTCCGGACTGAGGTCGCGTTGCAGGTCGAGGTCTTTCAGCGCCGCTGGTCGTTCATTCCAGCGCGAAAGCAGCAATGACTTGAGATCATCGATAAATCCGGCAAACCCCGGATGATCGCCATAAATGAGCCGCAACGGCTCCATCAAATCCGCCTCGCTACGTTGCCAGCGCAAATCAAACAGGCGTTGACCCGGTGAGGAAGAATTTGGTTTTTTCTCGACGGAAGCGCTCTTCTTCATAATTCCACCCTGATCAACGCGGTGGGCACACCAAATTTGAAACCGCTTTGAAGTTCAAGTCCTGTTGTGTGAAATCGAAAAAAAAGCCCGGACGAACCGGGCTTTTCTGGAATTTGATAGAGGCGCTTAGCGCTTGGAGAACTGGAACGAGCGGCGCGCTTTCGCCTTGCCGTACTTCTTACGCTCAACAACGCGTGAATCGCGGGTCAGGAAGCCGCCCTTTTTCAGAACGGGACGAAGGCCCGGCTCGTAATAGGTCAGCGCCTTGGAAATGCCGTGACGCACCGCACCCGCTTGTCCGGACAGACCACCACCAGCAACCGTCGCGACAACATCGAACTGTGACAGACGGGCGGCGGCTTCGAGCGGCTGGCGCAGCAACATCTGAAGCACCGGACGGGCGAAATAAGCGGCATACTCCTTGCCGTTCACAACCATCTTACCGGAACCGGGCTTGACCCAGACGCGGGCAATGGCGTTCTTGCGCTTACCGGTCGCATAAGCGCGGCCTTGGGCGTCAAGCTTCTGCACATGCACGGGAGCGGCAACAACAGTGCCGTCCGGTGCCGACGAAAGCTCTTTGAGTGAGGAGAGATCAGCCATGGTCAAGCCTTCTTATTTTTACGGTTGAGCGCGCCGACATCAAGTGCCACCGGCTGCTGTGCTTCATGAGGATGGGTGGAGCCGGCATAAACTTTGAGGTTCTTCATCTGGCGACGGCCGAGCGGTCCGCGGGGAACCATGCGCTCAACAGCCTTTTCCAGAACGCGCTCAGGAAAACGACCCGTTAGCAATTGACCCGCCGTGCGTTCCTTGATGCCGCCGATCCAGCCTGTGTGCCAGTAATACTTCTTGTCTTCGAGCTTCTTGCCGGTGAAGGCAACTTTCTCGGCATTGATGATGATAACATTATCGCCATCGTCAACATGCGGAGTGAATGTGGGTTTGTGTTTGCCGCGAAGGCGATTGGCAACGAGAGTGGCAAGACGACCGACGACAAGACCTTCTGCGTCGATCAGTATCCATTTCTTTTCCACTTCCGCCGGCTTTTGCGAAAAAGTAGCCATTGGTTTATTCCTTAAGATAATGCCTCGTCATGCGAAGCCGTTTTTTGTTGCTTATATTGACGCGCATATATTTCGCCGCCAACAGACGTCCAATTACCCGAGTAATCGAAGCGTGCGTGCCTCTAACGTTATTCACGGGGTTACGTCAAGCGGAGATAATTTCAGCAATTCAAAAATTAGATCGTAAAAACAATATGTTGAAGACAGGGTATTTTAATACCGCATATATAATTTGCTAAATGTTCGCCGGAATAGCGAAAGTCCCCGTCGCATGCGCTAAGAGCGGCCCATCACGATCGTTCCTTATAGACACTTCGCAAACGGCGCTGCGTTTGCCCAAGCGCAATAGCTTGCCTTCGGCGAACACGGTCGTCGCCGCCGGTTTATGAAGATAGTTGATGTTCATAGACGCTGTGACCGTCATGGCAACCGGCCCGATATGCGCAATGATGGCAACAAAGGCCGATAGATCAGCGAGTGTGAACAGCGAAGCCCCCGACACCGTGCCACCGTAGCGCAAGTGAGATATATCCGGCGTGAGTTTCAACATCGCTCGACCCCGACCGATCTCTTCAACCGAAAACGGCAATCTTAGACCAAAAATCAGCGGAAAATCACGTTCCAGAAAGGCGCGTACCTCGTTCAAATTCAGAACCGGACTAAACGCTTCACCCATTTCTTCCCCTTGCCACGAATTCTTGCTAGTTCGCTCTCGTGCTGTTTGAAAAGGCGATACCATGCAATTGAAAGTCTGGGCAGTGCTGCTTTCGTTGGTAATGTCGCCAATTACCACGGTTTTTGCACAAGAAGCGCCCGTTCTACCGGTGCAATTGACGAGCGAATCTCTCGAAAAGTTCATCGCGACATTTCCATCGCTATCAGAGGCCTACGCAGAATCGGATCCCGAATATGACGTCACCGACCCTGATTCGCTGATCGGCCAAATCGCGCTGATGATCGAAGGTGATCCCGACGGCAGTGCGCTCGATAAGGCTGCTGTTGCCAACGGTTACCAATCTTTCGACGAATGGGGCAATATCGCAACTAATGTGCTTTTAGCGCGGCTGTGGGCC
>JANOYJ010000293.1:0-4139 GCA_031428815.1 Phyllobacterium sp. | reverse complement strand
CGGCATATTGGTCGGCTTGGTGTTTGTTCTACGCACGGCAATGCCCTCCGGAATTTTAGGCATTGATCAGCGGGGAGCCTCATTCCTTCTATCCGCGCTTATTCTCGGCCCGGGGCTGGTGACCAACGGTCTCCTCAAAGGATTTTGGGGCCGTGCCCGTCCCGTACAAATTGTTGAATTTGGTGGAACGGCGCATTTCACGCCTGCTTTGGAAATCACCAATCAATGCGCTGACAATTGTTCATTCGTCGCCGGGCACCCGTCCATGGCGTTTTTCACCATCGCCTTCGCCTTCCTTCTAAAAGGACGCCGCAATAGATTGACCGCAGGCATCGCCGCAATTTCATTTGGCTGCCTGGCCGGGTTTGGCCGCATTGTGCAAGGCGGTCATTTCCTCAGTGATGTGGTGTTTTCCGGCCTGATCAATGGCGGGATCGTTTGGTTTCTCTATTATTGGATCGTCCAACGCGACACTTTCGCCAATTTTTTGCCCCCGGCCAAACCTCTCTGAACGGTTGATTTATCCGTGCACGGACGAAAGATGCTTGAATTTGCGATGCGTCCCGTTTATCGACCGCATAACGGAGACGTGGCCGAGAGGCTGAAGGCACTCGTTTGCTAAATGAGCATACCCCAAAAAGGTATCGCGGGTTCGAATCCCGCCGTCTCCGCCACTGCTTCGCTCCTGTGGAGCTTCGCAGTGCAGGCACTTCCCTTTAAGGTTTGGTGTGTTTTATTCTGCAATCTCAAAACAAATTTGCAAAAGAGGTCGCCCCAATCCGTGAGAAGCTCGAAGACCGAAGCAGGACAAGCCCACCTCGCCACATTGATTCCATAAAAAATAACCAAATCCGGCAAGATTTGATAAACCAATATTAACAACCATTAATATGTATGAAGAAATAGTGACCAAATTTGTGTCATTTGCGCAACATGGCCATTCGGAAGAGCCAGATAACCCCTCTCAAAGGCATTTGGTCGTTGCATCGTAAGATTAGTCCCGTATTTTCAATCTCGAAGGAACGGGGCACGCTTCGGCCTTCTTCGAAAAGGGGTCGGGTCGAGAATGACCGGCCTTAGCTGGCAAAAGCCCGAACCTAAATAAACTTTTTACTGGAGGTCTACCATGAACATTAAGAGCCTACTTCTCGGCTCCGCAGCGGCTCTCGTCGCTGTCTCTGGTGCCCGTGCTGCTGATGCAGTAATGGCAGAACCAGAAGCTGTCGAATACGTTCGCGTTTGCGACGCATACGGCGCTGGCTTCTTCTACATCCCAGGTACCGAAACCTGCCTTAAGATCGGCGGACGTGTAGAATACAAGATTTCTTTCGCGGATGACGATGATGGTTGGAAGAAGCGGGCAACTGCAATGCTCAACTTCGATGCCCGTTCCGATACTGAACTCGGTACCCTGCGCGCTTATATCGAATTCGAAATGTCACGTAGGCCAGTATACAACACGACGTCAGTTGCAGATCTGGTGACTGGCGTTGTCACAACGACCAATTTGAATACGTTCAATTGGGGCACTACTCTCGGTTTGAACCATGCTTACATTTCGCTTGGCGGCCTCAAGATGGGTTGGTCTGACACGCTTTGGGACGGCGATATCAATGGTGAATTCGACTCATTCGGTGGCGCTGGTGTAAACTTCATCGGTTACACTTTCTCCGGCGGCAATGGTTTCTCCTTTACGCTGAACCTTGAAGAAGCTGACTTCAACTTCGATTACACACCGAATGTTGTTGCCAAGGCTTCCTACGACCAAGGCATGTTTGGTTTGAACGCTTGGGCTGCTTATGATGCAACAGCTGAAGAATTCGGCTTGAAGGCAATCGTAACCGCCAAGCTTTCCGATCCATTCACACTGCAGTTGGGCGCAACATATAACAGTGACCAGAACTTCTACTCGAATGGTTATGACTGGTCGCTCGCTGCTTCCGGCAAGTTCCAAGTCAATGAAAAGTTGTCCTTCGTTGCTGGCGGTCAGTACCTGGCTGATCAGCACGTATCCGGTAACGACGACTTCGCTCTTGGCATCGTTGCTGAATACGTAGCTGTTCCAAACTTCGTAACGACACTCGCAGTAAACTATAAGGATGGCGACAGCTATTCCGATGGCGCTGTAGACGGTTTCCTCCGTTTCCGTCGTAACTTCTAATCTGACTTAGTCAGATTTAACCAAAACCCGGCAGGTAACTGCCGGGTTTTGTGTTATTAGGGTCTCTCGAACGCGCAGCTTGAATAGAGCGCTCGCGGTCAACCCAAAAACGCTGCAATCTTCTCCGGTAGCTCCGCCGTCCAAAGCATCGGTGCATGACCTTGGCCCAACACGGTGACCAATTGCATCTTAGGATGCCGCTTCGCCATTTCGTCGACGGTTGATTTTGACAGAAGTTTTGAATTCTCACCGCGAATCGTCATCAATCTGTGGCGGCCCAAACCTTCAAACTGCGTCCAGATCGTCGCAAGAGGGACGGCCGGATCAATACTCACCAGTGTTTTTATCAGTTCCGGGTCATAATCAGCAACAACGGCGCCATGTTCAGTTTCCCGATACAGCGCCTTGGCATGAATTTCCCAGTCCCGGTTGGTCAATGCCGGAAACTCCCGGGCATGCAGAGTCTTTTGGATATTGATCGCATCCGTCCAATCCTTTGGCTTGGGGCCGCGCCCCAGATACGCCTTGATTTGCATCAGTCCCGAACCTTCAATAACTGGCCCTATGTCATTGAGAACAATAGATTTTAAGAGGGAAGGGCGCATCGCGGCAAGGAAATGAATGATAATCCCGCCGCGCGACGTACCGATGAAATCGGCATGTTCAACACCAAGTGCCGCGAGCCCGGTGAGAACGTCTTCGGCCTCAGTGATCACATTGTAGTGTGTGAAATCCGGATCATATTCTGACCGTCCGCGCCCGCGATAGTCCATGCAAATCACGCGGTAATGCATGGCTGTCTTTCGACTGAGATGAAGTGCCAAATCATGAAAGTCGCGGCGGTTACGCGTCAAGCCGGGCAAACAGACAACGGTTCCGCCCAGTTCTTTCACCGGCTCATAGATACGGGCGTGAAGCTTTAAGCCGTCTTCTGCCGAAAAAAACCTGTCTTCGAAATCCATACGCGGTCCTTCGCTCATTCTCAGCAGGAATTTTAGCATATTTTACATGAACGTGTCGGAAACGTGCCGGAAACTTGCTTGCCTGTCACGCCAAGACTATGGTGCGCGGCGCTAAAACCGGCTAATGCCGCGCACCACATACTTTCAGGAGTAGTTTTAAATGTTCAAGGGTTCCATCGCAGCGCTCGTCACGCCATTCGACAAGGCCGGACGCTTTGATGAGAAAGCGTTTCGCGCCTTTGTCGATTGGCAGATCAACGAAGGCACAACTGGCCTTGTTCCAGTCGGCACGACAGGCGAATCGCCGACCCTTTCGCATGCCGAACACCATGCGGTGGTTGATGCCTGTATCGACCAAGCCAATGGCCGTGTGCCGGTGATTGCCGGCGCGGGCTCTAACAACACCGAGGAAGCCATTGATTTAGCAAAGCATGCCGAGAAAGCCGGCGCTGATGCCGTGCTCGTCGTCACACCCTATTACAACAAGCCGAACCAGCGCGGCCTCTATGCGCATTATTCAGCCATTGCCAAAGCTGTGCGTCTGCCGGTCGTCATTTACAATATTCCCGGCCGCTCGATTATCGACATGACGCCGGAGACCATGGGCCAATTGGTCAATGATTTCAAAAACATAGTCGCGGTCAAGGATGCAACCGGCAAGGTCGAGCGCGTCTCCGAGCAGCGTCTGACCTGCGGCAACGATTTCATTCAATTGTCCGGCGAAGACGCCAGCGCATTGGGATTTAACGCGCATGGCGGCGTCGGTTGTATCTCTGTGACTGCCAATGTCGCGCCGCGCCTCTGCGCTGAGTTTCAAGCTGCCTGTCAGGCCGGGGACTATCCCAAGGCTTTGCTCTTGCAGGATAAACTCATGCCGCTGCACAAGGTTTTATTCCTTGAGCCGAACCCGACCGGCGTCAAATATGCGCTTTCGAAGCTGGGTCGCATGGAGAATGTCCTGCGCTCGCCGCTGGTGACAGTTGAAGCGGCCACAGAAGCGAAAGTCGACGACGTGC
>JANOYJ010000292.1:0-2229 GCA_031428815.1 Phyllobacterium sp. | reverse complement strand
TTTACCTTCACCACATTTAGGGCATTTGCACTTCAATCCGCGCACAATGCTCTGGCCAAGCGGGCGATTATCGATTGGGGCTGACTGAAATTCCAGGATTGTCATCTCATTTTCCAAATTTGCGACGGCCACCGAGAGGCTTTCCAGCCGGGCGGCGCGTCAAGCCCTTCGCCTTGTGAAAAGAGCGTGACACACCGGGCAATTTACGCGGCTCGGTCACCATTTCATAGCGCAAGGCACCAGCGAATACAGCGACTTCAATCAATTTGACATCGACACTATCGCCGAGGCGGTAGCCTTGACCGGACCGCTCCCCGATTAAAACACGGGAGGTTTCGTCAAAATGATAGTAGTCATCCTTAAGTGTAGATATAGGCACGAAGCCGTCGGCGCCATAGGCAGGCAATGCGACAAAGAGGCCCGATTTGGTGACGCCGGTAATGCGACCCATAAAAGTATCGCCGATTTTCTCGTGCAAATGATGCGCGATCAAGCGGTCGATCGTGTCGCGTTCCGCCGCCATGGCGCGGCGCTCGCAGGTCGAAATATACGCAGCCGTCTCGGGAAGTTGTGTGACTTCCTCGTTTGTCAGACCATCATTGCCGAGGCTCAAGGCGCGAATAAGGGCGCGGTGCACGATGAGGTCAGCATAACGGCGGATCGGCGACGTAAAATGCGCGTAGCGGTGTAAATGCAGGCCAAAGTGTCCGATATTGATCGGATCATACACGGCCTGTGATTGCGAGCGTAGCACGACTTCGTTGACCAGCGTTTCGTTGTCGGTGCCTTGCACCCGCGCCAGAATGCCGTTGAAATCACCGGGCTTCATCGCTGCACCACGTGAGAGCGAGATTTCCAGTGTTTTGAGGAAATCGCGCAGGGATTCTTGCTTCGCCAATGAAGGCACATCATGCACGCGGTAAACCAGCGCTTGCTGGCGCTGTTCCAAGGTTTCGGCCGCTGCGACATTGGCTTGGATCATGCATTCTTCGATGAGCTTGTGTGCATCCAGCCGGTCGGGCACAACGACCCGGTCAACCGTTCCATCGGCTTTGAGCAGGATTTTGCGCTCCGGCAAGTCGAGTTCCAAAGGCTCCCGCGCATCGCGGCCACGTTTCAGGGCAGCATAAGCCTTCCAAAGCGGCTTCAGGATAGATTCGAGAATCGGTGCCGTCTTTTCATCCGGTGCGCCGTCAATGGCGGCTTGTGCTTGCGGGTACGAGACTTTGCCATGCGAGCGCATCATGATGCGGTGGAAGTCGTGCTTGATCTTTTTGCCGCTCGCCGAAAACACCATACGAACCGCAAGGGCAGGTCGGTCCTCGTTTTCGCGTAAGGAGCAGAGATTGTTGGAAATCCGTTCCGGTAACATCGGCACGACGCGGTCGGGGAAATAGACTGAATTACCGCGCTTAAGTGCCTCGCGGTCCAAGGCGGAACCCGGGCGGATATAAGCGGCGACGTCGGCAATGGCGACGGTGACAATCTGGCCACCGGGATTGGCGGGGTCGGGATCGTCCATGCCATGCACCGCGTCGTCATGGTCCTTGGCGTCGGCGGGATCGATGGTGATAAGCGGCAGCGAGCGCCAATCTTCCCGGTGGTCCATGGTCGCAGCTTGTGCAGATTCAGATTCTTCAATGACGCGCGGCGGGAAAATATGCGGGATGTCGTGCATATGCAGCGCGATCATCGACACCGCTTTTTCACTTGCGAGCGATCCTGCAACCGACAAAACCTTGGCTTTTGGCAGACCATAGGCCAGCGATTTGATAACTTCCGCCTCGACCAGATCACCATCTTTGGCGGGACCCCGATCAATAGCGGCGATTACCATTTCCGGCTGACGCTTCTCGACCGGATCAAGCCGGAACTCGCCATTGGGCAACTCGCGGAAAATGCCGAGCACCGCGCCCATACGCTTGTCGAGCTTCTTGACCAAGCGCGCGGTGTAGGGTGGCCCCTCAGATTTGTTGGCGAATATTCGGGCCAAGATGCGGTCGCCGACACCGGGGGCAGGGCCTTTATCGCTGCGGCTTGACCGCAGGAGCACAGTCGGCGGTGTGCCGAATTCCTCATTCCATTCGACGGGCTTGGCGAGTAAATCGCCGTCTTTGTCACGGGAAAAAATATCGAGCGCGGCAATGGAAGGCAGAGAGCCGGATGTGACAATCCGCTTGCCCTTTTTCTCAATGGTTCCGTCGCTCGCCATTTCGCGCAAAAGGGCTT
>JANOYJ010000291.1:0-8626 GCA_031428815.1 Phyllobacterium sp. | reverse complement strand
AGGCTGGACCGGCATGGTGCCCGAGGCCGGCGGCTTGCGCTTCGAGCGCATGGTGCGCGGTGTCAAAGAAGTGGCCTTGCTCGATATGGGTCTGCTCGGTTCCGCCGATGCCCGCGCCATCGACCGCGCCGCCCAGAAACTGCGCGACGTCTTCGCCGCCTCGCCCGTGTTGAAACGTCGCGACACTTCCGAGTCCATCTCCGGCCCGCTCGCGCTTCTCGAAGCCGTCTTTAACTCGGGCCGCAAAGGCCTCTCCCTGCAGCGCTATAAAGGCCTCGGCGAGATGGACGCTTCACAGCTCTGGGAAACCACGCTGGACCCCTCCGCCCGCTCGCTGTTGCAGGTGAAAAACTATGAAGCCACCGACGCCGACGAACTATTCTCCCGCCTGATGGGTGAGGAAGTCGAGCCACGCCGCGAGTTCATTCAGGAAAATGCACTGAATGTGGCGAATTTGGATGTTTAGGGAGTGAGCGCTTCGAAATCGAGCAAAGATAGCATCTGACGTTGGTTTCCCTGCGGGTAGTGGCCTCGACAACGAGGTTTCGTCCAAACTCTGGAATTCTGCCGCGCCTGACGTGGGTAGTCGCACATCAAAGCGCAACTGGTGGCGATTGCCGTGCCCATGATGCCCGCATCGATGATCGCAACCCCCCTGATCTCAATCGTTATTCAGCGTCCGCAATTTCCTGAAAAATATCCGCCATAATGGCACCATGTGCCGCATCGCCATTGACCGTGATGACACCGGATTCACCCGTTGGCACTTCCAATGTTGCCAATTGGCTCGCGAGCAAAGCGGGCGGCATGAAATGGCCTTTTCGTGTGGCCATCCGTACTTCCAGAGCTTGGCGCGAACAGTTCAAATAGACGAACCGCAATCCGCCGCCGCTGCCTTTTCGCAACCGATCCCGATACTTTTTTTTCAGCGACGAGCAAGACGCAACAACGCCTTCACCACTTGATTTCTCTCGCAACGCCGCTGCAATTGTATCAAGCCAAGGCCAGCGATCGTCATCATTCAAGGGTAACCCGCTCGCCATCTTCGCAACATTCGTGGCCGGATGCAGCGCGTCTCCCTCAATGAATGGAACCTTGAAATGCACTGCGAGCGCTTCGCCAATGGTGGTCTTGCCACATCCCGAAACACCCATCACGATGATTGGACCAAGAGCCATATTAGAGCGAAGCCGTAATGCCGCCATCGACATGCAGCATGGTGCCGTTGACGAAGGAGGATGCATCGGAGGCGAGATAGACTGCCGCGCCGATCAGTTCTTCCACATGCCCCCAGCGCCCTGCGGGGGTGCGTTTTTCGAGCCAAGCTGAAAACTCCGGATTATCAATTAGCGCCTGATTGAGCGGCGTGCGGAAATATCCGGGAGCAATGGCGTTGATCTGCAATCCGTATTTTGCCCAATCGGTGCACATGCCCTTGGTGAGATTGCGTACTGCGCCCTTAGTCGCAGTATAGGGCGCAATTGACGGTCGGGCCAACTCGCTCTGCACGGAGGCGATATTGATAATCTTGCCGCGCCCGCGCTTAATCATGTGCTTGGCTACAGCCTGTCCGACGTAAAAGACGCTCGACACATTGGTGCGCAAAAGCTCTTCCCATTTATCATGTGGAAAGTCTTCCAACGGGGTGCGAAACTGCATGCCTGCATTGTTGACGAGAATATCAATCACGCCAATCTCATTCTCAATCCGGTCAATTTCGACTTTGGCCGCCTGCCCATCGGTGACATCAAACACGGAGCCATTCACAGTATGACCCGCAGCCCGAAGCGATATCACCGCCTCATCTACCTTTGATGATGTGCGACCATTTACAATCACCCCCGCGCCATGCTCCGCCAAGCCCTTGGCAATCGCAAAGCCGATGCCCTGATTGGAGCCGGTGATAAGAGCACGCTTGCCGGTGAGATCAAAAAGTTTGGACATTTTACTCCATTTTCATTTCGAATGCGCGGAGAGTTGAGTTGGCGCAAGACGCTGATTTGGTATCAGTAGCCACATTCGTACTCAATGACGAATTGCTGACCCACACAGAACGGGTGACTTACTGAAGGAAGCAGATCGTCCGCGGCGATTTGGGCTAGTCATCCAGCTTCGAAATGTGCAAGGCACTTCTTGAATAGTAACACCTGTGCAGGCCCTCATTATGCTCCAAAAACAGCACCGTCGATTGCGCGTTGGGATACTTGGGTGTGGCCCTATTGCTCAGTTTGCGCATTTTGAATCGGCGGTCAAAGCGCGCAATTCTGATCTCTATGCGATTTGTGATGTGGCGGAGGATCTGGTTCAGCGCATGGGTGATACTTATCTGCCAGCGCGGCGTTACAACGATTATGACATGATGCTCGCGGACCCTGAGCTTGAGGCGGTTATCATCGCGACGTCTGACGCCTTTCATGTTCCGGCTGCGCTTCGGGCGCTTGCGGCGGGTAAGCACGTTCTCTGCGAAAAGCCGATAGGACTGTCGGTTGAAGAAGTGGAAAGGCTGCAACATGCCGTGCAGGCCTCCGGCCTTGTTTTACAGATCGGCCATATGAAGCGCTTTGATCCGGGCCTTGAAGCGGCGCGGGATTTTGTGCGCGACGATATGGGACAGCAGCTCGCCTTCAAGGCATGGTATTGCGATTCCACCCATCGCTACACGATGACCGATGCGGTGCAGCCATTGCCTGTTTTGAGCGCCGGTGCAAGGAAACCTTCGGAGAATCCGAAGGCCGACTTGCAACGCTATTATATGCTGGCGCATGGCAGTCACCTCGTTGACATTGCGCGTTTCTTTTGCGGCGATCTCGTTGAGATCAACGCCCGGCATAGTGAGCGCTTCGGAGCGCATTCATGGTTCATTGATGTGGCCTTCGCCAATGGCTGTATGGGTCATCTTGATTTGACCGTTGCCGTTCGGATGGATTGGCACGAGGGGCTGACGCTTTATGGCGAGAATGGCAGCGTCACTGCCAAGACCTATAATCCTTGGTATTATAAATCTTCGGACGTTGAGATTTTCCACGAGAAAGACGCGACATATCGCAGACCTCTGGGCGCGGACGGGCATTTCTACCGACGTCAACTTGAAGGGTTTGCCGATACGATATTGTCAGATGTGTCCATGCGCGGCGCTGACATTGCCGACGGCCTCGCCTCGGTCCGGGCGATGGTGGCGATTGCGCAGTCGGTCAAAACCGGCAAGCCTGTGCGCCTCACTGACGTAAGCGGCTCGCTCTGATGCAGCTCGGCATTTTCGCCAAAACATTTAGCGGAATTGGCGTTGACGTTGTGTTGAATGCTGCAAAAGCCTCAGGATATGAGACGGTGCAATTCAACATGGCCTGTGTCGGATCGCCTTCAATGCCGGACGATATTTCATCGACGCAGACGCTGAGTATCGCAGAGGCGAGCCGGGCAACAGGCATTTCCATCGCGGCTGTCTCTGCGACGTATAATTTGATCCACCCCGACCAAAAAGTGCGCGATGACGGTATGCGGCGGCTTGGCGTGATGATCCGTGCGGCGCGCGATATGGGCACCGGTCTTGTGACACTCTGCACCGGGACACGTGATCCCGATGATCAATGGCGACACCATCCGGACAATCAAAATCCCCAAGCATGGCGCGATCTTCTCGTTGAAATGGGAAAGGCCGCAGTTCTTGCCGAGAGCTTTGGCGTTGACCTTGGAGTCGAACCGGAACTTGCCAATGTTGTGAATTCGGCGATTTCAGCGCGTCGTTTGATCGATGAAATTGGCTCCTCGAGAATTCGGATTGTCCTTGATCCGGCTAATCTATTCGACGTTGTCAGCGAAGAGGAACGCCGCGCCGGTGTCGCAGCAGCGGTTGATCTTCTCGGCGACAGGATCAGTATGGCACACGCCAAGGATCGCGATGGGCGAGGAAATTTTGTTGCGGCGGGCACGGGGGTCATCGACTTCCCGCATTTTGTCTCCTGCATGCGCGGCATTGATTTTCGCGGTCCACTCGTCACACACGGCCTCAGCGAAGTCGAAGCGCCAAAAGTTGCCGCGTTTCTTAAAGGAGTTCTTGCGCAATGAGCCGCCATGACGTTCTGCGCGACGGGGCGAGGCTTTCCGGCACGGATGCGGGTGGCGGCCGGGCTGTTGTCTTCCAGCATGGACTTGGTGGCGATGATGCACAGGTCGCCGAAGTGTTTGCTGAAAATGACTTCCGTCGCCTGACGCTGGAATGCCGCGCTCATGGAAAATCTGAGCCGGGCGATTCAGCGGCGTTTTCCATTCATACATTCGCGGACGATGTTCTTGCCTTTGCGCAGTCGCGCGGGGTCGGGCGTTTTGTAATGGGCGGAATTTCCATGGGCGCCGCCATTGCTTTGAGGATTGCGATCAAGCATCCCGATAAAGTGACAGCATTGATATTGGCGCGGCCCGCTTGGCTTTGGGGCAAAGCGCCGGAGAATATGCACGTGCTTGCCGAATTGAGCCACTATATTGGCGATAAAAGACGGGACGAGTTTGAAGCCTCGCCAACTGCGAAAATGCTGGCGAAAGAAGCGCCGGACAATCTCGCCTCCATGCGAAATTTCTTTGACCGGCCGGATCCTATAGTGAGCGCCCGGCTTCTCGCCGCTATTGCTGCAGACGGGCCAGGTGTCACCGAGACGGACGTGCGTGGGATCACAATTCCAACGCTGATTATCGCCAATTCGAAAGACTGGGTACATCCAGTTTCGCATGCGCGGACATTGGCCAGAATGATTCCGAATGCCAAATTGGTCGAGATTGTGCCAAAGGCTGATGATAAGCCGCGCCACCTCGGCGAGTTTCGGGCGGCGGTATTTGCGTTTCTACAAAATGAGGGACGAGAGAAATGAGTGCTGTATTCAAACGCCCGGAGCCTGACTGGTTCGAAAATCTCGCGGCGGATCGTTTGCTTGTCGAAATGTCGCTTTGGTCGGCTGATTTAGGGCGACTTGAAGTTGATACTTTGCGGGTGGAGGCGGGCACCGACATTTTTCATATTGATGTGGCGGACGGCAGTTTTTCACCGGCAATGCTCTTTTTTCCAGACCTTGTCGCAAGACTTCGATCTGTGACTGCCAAGCCCTTCCACGTTCATCTCATGATGCAAGACACCATTGTTGAAGAGCAGATTGTCCAATTTGCTGACGCTGGCGCCGACCTCATCAGCGTGCATGCAGAAAATGCCAATGCCGCTGCCGGACTTGAGATCATTGGCGGTCTCGGACTGAAGCGCGGCTTGGTTTTGCAATTGCATACGCCTGTTGCCGCCGCTGCGGCCTTCATCGATCAGGTGGATATGCTGACGCTACTTGGAACGCGTATCGGGGTGAAGGGGCAAGGTTTGGATGATGAAGCAAGTTCGCGCTTGCGAGAAGCGCGGGCGCTCGTAGCCTCACGCGGTCAAGACCGCCGCATCATTGTGGCGGCGGATGGCGGCATCCGCGAGCATACGGTGCCATTGTTGCGCAGCGCCGGTGCAGAAACAGTTGTCATGGGATCGCTGGCTTTTGGTGCACCGGATTTTGATGCCCGCATCGCTTGGGCGCATGGTCTGAAGGCAGCATGAAATGAGCGAGCCGCTTGTTCTGAGCATCGACCTTGGCGGAACGCAATTGCGGGCCGCCATGGTTGACAGTTCGGGCCGGTTGCAAAAACGCGCTGCGACGACCACGGATGTTGCGGGCGGGCCGAAGGCCATTATCGCGCAAATGCTCCACCTGGCTGACGAAGTGGGCTTATCCCAATCGCGCGAGTCAATCATTGGCGTCGGCGTTGCGGCGCCCGGTCCGCTCGATAGCGATACGGGCACCATTCTCGATATTCCAACGATTCCTGGCTGGATAAACTTTCCACTGCGCCGTGTCTTGAGTGAAACACTGGATCTGCCTGTTGTGCTTGAAAACGACGGCATTGCATCAGCTTTCGGCGAATGGAAATTCGGTGCGGGAAAGGGGCTTTCGCATCTGGTTTATGTGACGGTCAGCACCGGCATAGGCGGCGGTGTCGTTGCGGACGGAAAAATCTTGCGCGGCAGACGCGGCATGGCGGGTCATGTCGGGCACATGATGATTTCGCCTGAAGGGCCGCGCTGCGCCTGTGGCGGGGTGGGATGTCTTGAGGCGCTCGCCTCCGGCACGGCGCTTGGCGCGCTCGGTCGTGTGAAAGGATTTGAAAATGCCCGCGCGGTGGTCGAGGCGGCGCGCATTGGCAATCAGGATGCGCTTGAGCTGTTGGATCGCGAGGCGGATTATCTTGGCTACGGTTTTGCCAGCCTTCTGCATCTCTACAGTCCGGAACGATTAATTATGGGCGGCGGTGTCTCGCAAGCGCTCGATCTCATGCTGCCGCGCATCCGCCAGCATATCGATAATCTAGCAATGCCTCCGTTTCGCTCGGTCGAGATTGTGCCTGCTCAATTGGATGACAATGCCGGGCTTGTCGGTGCGGCCGGGCTCGTCTTGTTTAGAGAAGCGTCCTCAGGGTTGCATAAGAAAGCTTACTAAAGCAGAGATTTTTTCACAAATTCAGAAAATTTATGTTGATAGTCCTTATGCCAACGCGATAGTGGCGGCCTGTTTTCGATGATGTCACCTGCTGCCCATTCAATACGCAGCGCATCGAGTTTTCGGCTAACGCTGTTATCGGGGCAGAGAATGTAAAAGTCGCCTTTGCTCATTGCTTCGAGCATGAAATCAACAACCTGTTCCGGCATCCATGCGGCTTCGGGTTTCACATCGGTGTTGGGCTTAGTGAAGCCGGTGAATGTGAAGCCGGGGATCAACAAATGTGCGCTTACCCGGCATCCCTCGTTACCGCGCAGGTCATGCGCCAAGGCTTCGGTGACGACCTTGATACCGGCTTTGGAAATATTATAGGCCGTGTCACCAGGCGGACATGTAATTCCCTGTTTTGATCCAGTGTTCACAATAGCGCAGTCGGTGCCTTGTTCTCGCATCAATGGGAGAAATGTCTGTATGCCATTGACGACGCCCCAGAGATTCACGTTGATAATTTTTTGCCAACGTTCCCTTTCACCCGATAATTGACCGCCGCCTTCGGTGCCGGCGTTGTTCATCAAAAATGCCACTTCGCCAAAGGCCGAATAGACGCTGTCCCGCAATTGTTCGATATCTTCAATTTTGCTCACATCTGTCGTGACGGTGATAAGTTTTTCCCTTTCACCGGTAGCTTTTCCGACCAAATCAGCAGCTTTCACCAGCGCGACTTCGTCAATATCCGCGAGGCAGAGCTTCATGCCAAGTTTAGCCACTTTCAGAGCTGTGGCCAAGCCGATCCCGCTGGCTGCGCCTGTAATGACGGCAACTCGACCGGACGTGAGAGCGGGGTGATGCGGCATGCTGATTCCTGCTAGTTAGATTAAGATCTTGCTTACGGCGAATTTGGGTTCACGGCATCTAGATAGGCGACCAGGCTCCTCACCTGAATATTTTTGATCGTTTCACGAAGCTTTGTGTTTCGCGCTTCACTAACTCGCCTGCATTATTGAGAATGGCGGGCGCTAACCGTTCCAAGTTAAGCAGGAAACACGACCCACTTCTTGGGCCGAAATGCCAGTGTGCCACCTTCGGGTGTCGGGTGGTCGGGGGAGAGTTCGATTTCCATGCGGTCGCCGCCGGTGAGCTCTAATTCGATATGGCGGGTGCCGGCAGTGCGGCGGCGGCTGATGATTTTGCCTTCAATCGCGGCGCTTGAACCTTCGACGAGTTCGATGTCATAGGGGCGGAAATAGAGTGTTCCTTCGCCTGCGGGCAAGCTTTCCGGCGCGGTGTCGATTTGGGTGCCGCGATAGCGGACTTGGCCACCGCCGACGGTGACCGGCAATTTGGAGGATTCGCCGATAAAACCGAACACGAAGGGCGAGGCGGGATTGTCGTATATCTCGTCCGGAGTGCCGACTTGTTCAATCTTGCCTTTGTTCATCACCACAACACGGTCGGCAAGCTCCAGCGCCTCTTCCTGATCGTGCGTCACAAAGACGGTGGTATGGCCGGTCTTGTTATGAATGTCGCGAAGCCAAGAGCGCAATTCGCGCCGCACTTGCGCATCGAGCGCACCAAACGGCTCGTCAAGCAACAGCACTTTCGGTTCAATCGCCATCGCGCGGGCAAGGGCGACGCGCTGGCGTTGACCGCCGGAAAGTTGTGCCGGATAGCGTGTTTCAAGGTCGGGCAATTGCACGAAGTTCAATAATTCCTGCGCGCGGCGCTTGATTTCGATCTTGGCCGGACGCGTTGCGCCGGGACGGACTTTCAGGCCGAAAGCAACATTATCGAGCACAGTCATGTGGCGAAACAGGGCATAATGTTGAAACACGAAACCGACATGGCGCTCTTGAACAGTTTTACGCGAAGCATCTTCTTCGCCGAAGAAAATCGTGCCTTCGGTTGGAAATTCAAGCCCTGCAATGAGCCGCAACAGCGTCGTCTTGCCGGAACCGGAGGGTCCAAGCAAGGCGATTAACTCACCGGAGCGAATGTCAAGCGTGACATCGTTGAGCGCCGGAAAATGCTCAAACTCTTTGCGGACATTTTTAACGCGCACTTCCATTCAGGCCGTATCCTAATGTTTTCTCAAGGCGGAAAGTTCCTCGCTA
>JANOYJ010000290.1:0-1595 GCA_031428815.1 Phyllobacterium sp. | reverse complement strand
AAAATCCGGCGCGTCTTGGCGCGCTCGGCGAGGGGTCTGTATATGTCGGTTAACACCCCGCACACCACCGGCCCGCGCCGGGCCAACGACCCGGACGGACCGGAGAATTATCACGTCGTCATTCTCGACAATGGCCGCACCAAAATGATCGGGACGCAGTATCAGGATATGCTGCGCTGCATCCGCTGCGGCGCGTGCATGAACCATTGCCCGGTCTATCATTCCATCGGCGGCCATGCCTATGGCTGGGTCTATCCCGGCCCAATGGGCGCGGTGCTGACGCCGTCGCTGATTGGCGTCGACAAAGCCGGGCACTTGCCGAATGCCTCGACCTTTTGCGGGCGCTGCGAAAGCGTCTGCCCGATGAAGATCCCGCTACCGAAAATGATGCGGCACTGGCGGGAGAACGAGTTCGAGCAGCATTTGACGCCAAAAACCTTCCGATACGGCCTCGGCGTCTGGGCCTTCTTCGCCAAACGCCCGAAACTCTATCAACTCGCCGCCGGTTTCGGCATTCCGTTCCTCTCGATGCTCGGCGGGGCGAAGGGGCGTTTCAAAAGCCTGCCTTTGGCTGGAGGCTGGACAAAATGGCGTGACCTCCCCGCGCCAGAGGCACGAACATTCCAACAGCAATGGGCGCAAAGAGAAGCGCTGAAGCAGGAGGCGAAGTGATGGACCCCAAAGACAACGTCCTCTCGCGTCTGCGCGTCGCCTTGCAAGTGTCAGGTGATGATAACACCCGCAAAGCCGCCGTCGCCGCACGCCTGAACTCCGCACCCGATGGCGTCATTCCCGCGCGCGGTCAGCTTGCGCCGCAACAGCAAGTCGACCTCTTCGTGGCGATGGCAGAAAAGTATTCCGCGACCGTCACGCGGCTCAAATCCGCCGGGGACGTGCCCGCCGCCGTCTCGGAATATCTGCGCTCACGCAATCTCGCCCCCCGCATCCGCATGGGCGGCGACAAGCGGTTGGGGGTTATGCCTTGGGCACAGGAAAAGCACCTCGATATCAAAACCGGTCCTTCCGACGGCTTGGATGAGACCGGCGTTTCACATGCCTTTGGCAGTATCGCGGAAACCGGCACGCTGATGCTGGTGTCCGGCACGGACAATCCAACGACTCTCAACTTCCTGCCGGAAAATCACATCGTCGTGCTTGATGCTGCAAGTGTCAAAGGCGATCTCGAAACGCTGATGAGAGAACTGCGCCAAACCTACGGCAAAGGCGAAATGCCCCGCACCGTCAACCTCGTCACCGGCCCCTCGCGGTCGGGAGACATTGAGCAGAAGATCATCCTCGGTGCGCATGGGCCAAGGGCGCTGCATGTGATTGTCGTGGGGTAGAGGGAGCAATCGCATGCCGCCTGTCTTTGTCGATCCCAAAAAGGTTCGCGAATTTGTTGATGCCGGCAGTTTCGAAAAATGGCTGGCGCTCAACCACGACATCGACAATGAGGTTTGGATCAAGATACATAAAGTTGCCTCCGGCTTGAAATCCATAACGCCCCTTCAAGCCATTGACGCCGCGCTGTGCTGGGGATGGATCGACGCGATCCGCAAAGGGTTTGACGATTTAAGCTATCTGCAGCGCTACAC
>JANOYJ010000289.1:0-1873 GCA_031428815.1 Phyllobacterium sp. | reverse complement strand
TAACGATGAACATGGCGGCGACGCTGTTCCGGCTGACGGTGGATGAATGCCTTGCAGGCGTGACGCGCGAAGCGGCGCGTGCGTTGGGTTTGCTGGATGACGTCGGCACGCTTGAAACCGGCAAATGGTGCAATCTGGCGGTTTGGGACGTGCAGCGCCCGGCTGAACTTGTCTATCGTATGGGTTTTAACCCGCTCGTGAAACGTATTTGGAGAGGTCAATGACCGAGAATAAAAGCGTGACGCTTCACCCCGGCAATGTTTCGCTCGCCATGTGGCGCGATGTGTATTTTGGTGCCTACGCCAAACTCGATCCGGCGTGTCGTTCGGGCGTTGAGTCAGCTGCGCAGACAATCAAGGATATAATTGCCAAGGGCGAGCCGGTTTACGGGATCAATACCGGCTTTGGAAAATTGGCCTCGGTGCGCATTCCAGACGAGGATTTGGCAACGCTCCAACGCAATATTGTGCTGTCACATGCAGCGGGTGTCGGCGAGCCACTGCCGGTAGCCGTCGTGCGACTGGTGATGGCGTTGAAAATTGCGAGCCTGGGGCAAGGTGCGTCAGGTGTTGCATGGACCTCGCTCATGCATTTGGCGACTTGCCTCGATAAGGGATTGATTCCGGTCATTCCCGGTCAAGGCTCAGTTGGTGCGTCGGGCGATCTTGCGCCGCTCGCGCATATGACAGCAGCCTTGATGGGCGTTGGGGCGTTTCATATTGACGGCAAGGAAGTCGAGGCGACCGTGGCTCTGCATGATGCCGGCATAGCGCCGCTCGTGCTTGGTCCGAAGGAAGGTTTGGCGTTTCTCAACGGAACGCAGGTTTCCACCGCCCTAGCGCTTGCCGGATTGTTTCAGGCCGAACGCGTGTTTCAAGCGGCATTAGTGACAGGTGCGCTGACGACCGATGCGGCCAAGGGTTCGGACGGGCCGTTTGATGCGCGTATTCATGTTTTGCGCCGTCACAAGGGGCAGATTGATGTTGCGGCAAGTTTACGCGAACTGATGGCAGGTTCGGCAATCCGCGCCTCGCATTTGATTGGTGATACGCGCGTGCAAGACCCGTATTGCCTGCGCTGCCAGCCACAGGTGATGGGTGCCTGTCTTGATCTGATGCGCAAGGCTGCTGCGACATTGGCGGACGAGAGCAATTGCGTGTCGGATAATCCGCTAGTGTTTCCAGAAACGGGCGAAGTGATTTCCGGCGGGAATTTTCATGCTGAGCCTGTGGCCTTTGCGGCAGATATGATTGCGATGGCTTTGTGCGAAATCGGCTCGATTGCCGAGCGGCGGATTGCGATGTTGGTGGACCCTGCCCTTTCGGGGCTTCCAGCGTTCTTGACACCGAAGCCGGGGATCAATTCCGGATTCATGATCCCGCAGGTCACAGCTGCGGCATTGGTATCTGAGAATAAACAACGGGCTTATCCGGCAAGTGTGGATTCCATTCCAACGTCCGCCAATCAAGAAGATCACGTTTCCATGGCAACCCATGGCGCAAGGCGGCTGTTGCCAATGGCCGAGAATGTCGCGCATGTGATCGGCATCGAACTTCTGGCCGCTGTGCAAGGCTGCGATTTTCATGCGCCGCTCGCCTCCAGCGAAACGCTTGAGAAAGTCCGGGCGCTGCTGCGTAAGACTATTCCGCATCTCGACAATGACCGGCATTTTGCGCCCGACATGAACCACGCGACCAGTCTCGTTGTCTCAGGCGCCGTCGCCAACGCAGCGGGTGCTGTGAGCTTGCCCTCCGTTCGAACGGGAATTTAAGTATGACAGAGGCGGGTGAATGGCTGTCGATCAAACGTGGTGACGAGCCCCTCATTGTCAGCTTGCCCCATACGGGAACTTTTGTGCCCGAATACTTGACCG
>JANOYJ010000288.1:0-4235 GCA_031428815.1 Phyllobacterium sp. | reverse complement strand
GAACAATCGGGTTTCGATCATCCGGGACGCTGAAATCGAGCGGTTGATCCGCGATTACGCGCGCCCGATCATCAAGGCATCAGGATTGGGCAAGGGTGCGGCCGATATTGTTCTCGTCAATGACTCATCTTTCAACGCCTTTGTCTCCGGCCGCCGGTTATTCATCCATACCGGTGCCATTCTTCAAGCGGAAACACCCGGGGAAATTATCGGTGTTATTGCACATGAAACCGGGCATTTGGCTGGTGGACATCAATTCCGCTTACGCCAGCGCGCTGATACTGCTGAAAAACTGGCGGTTTTAACAACAATTCTTGGCATGGGTGTTACCGTTGCGGGTGCTGCCTCCGGCAATGGCGCTGTTGCGGGCGCGGGCGGCGGTATTGCTGCGGGTGGCGCGGAGGCGGCGGCGCGATCTGTCCTCAGTTACCAACGCGGCGAGGAAATGTCGGCGGACAGCTCCGCCATTGAATATCTGAACCGGACGCAACAGTCTGCGGCGGGTTTGTTGACGACACTAGGACGCTTTGCCGATGCATTGACGTTGTCCGGCACCCGCGTCAATCCGTATCGGATCAGTCATCCCTTGCCCCAAGAGCGCATTGCAAACTTGAAAACGCTGGCGGAGGCGAGCCCTTTTTTTAGCAAGAAAGATTCGGCCGAGTTGCAGATGCGTCATGACTTGGTGCGGGCAAAAATCGCGGCCTATACGATAGGCGGCACAGTTATTCAGCGGTTGTTTCGCAAAGACCCCAAGGGTATCGGAGCCCGTTATGGTTTGGCTTTGACAACTTTTCTCACCGGATCGCCAAAGTCTGCGCTGTCGAAAGTAGATGCGCTTATCAAAGAGAAACCCGCAAATCCCTATTTTCATGAACTGCGCGGCGATGTGCTCATCAAGTTAAACAAAGCTGGCGAGGCAGCAAAATCCTATCAAAGGGCGATGAAGCTCGATCCCGACAAATCTTCACTTATTCAAGTGGGATATGGCCAGGCTCTGCTTCTCTCCGGCAATGCCGAAGCGGCTAAGAAGCAGCTGGTTGCAGCGCTTGGGCGCGACAAGGATAATTCCCTCGCTTACGAGTTCCTCGCTCAGGCCCATGGCCAGACCGGTGACATTCCCAATGCCGAACTCTCGACTGCGGATATGCACTATTACGGCGGCAACTTGCAGCAGGCGAAGATATTTGCAGCGCGCGCGCAAAGACAGTTCAAGACGGGATCACCCGGCTGGTTGCGTGCAGACGACATTATCAAATACAAACCGAAAAAATGATTATAATGGTGTGAACCTTTTGGCGCGATACCCGCACAAACCACGAATAAACTGGAGAACATTGATGCGTAGATTGACACTCACCTCACTTGCCATGCTTTCGATCAGTGTGGCGGCAACCGCTTTTTCCGCGCCCGCCGGTGCAGAGGGAACCAACAAGGCAGAGGTTGAGAAGATCATTAAGGACTATCTCCTCACCAATCCTGAAATATTGGTTGAGGTCCAGGCAGCGCTGGCCGCTAAAAAAGAAAGCCAAGAGAAGATCGCCCGCGCCAAAGCACTCGCTGATTCCAGCGCTGCGATATTTGCTGCCGCAGACGATGCCGTTATCGGTAATCCGAACGGTGATGTGACGGTGGTCGAGTTCTACGATTACAATTGCGGTTATTGCAAACGTGCGCTTTTGGACATGGATGCCATGGTAAAGGCAGATCCAAATCTTCGCTTTGTGCTGAAAGAATATCCAATCCTCGGCGAAGATTCAGTCAAGGCGCATGTAGTGGCGGAGGCTTTTCGTCGAATGATGCCAGACAAATATGCCGCCTTCCATCGCGCGCTGTTGAGCGGCGAAGGTCGTGCCGATGAGGCACGGGCGATTGAGGTTGCCGTTGGCTTAGGAGCAAAGGAAGCGGATTTGCGCAAGGGTATGGAAGACAAAACCATTGGCGCACTGTTCGATAAGAATCATCAACTTGCCTCGTCTCTCAACATCACCGGTACGCCCTCCTATGTTATCAAGGACGACGTTGTATTTGGCGCGATGGGTGCCGAGGTCCTTTCCGCGAAAGTGGCCAATGTGCGCAAATGCCAGAGCACGGTCTGTTCGTGACCCCTTGAAGGGTGTGGACAATCCAACAACTTGCTTTTAAGCCGAGATGCAGCTGTCTAGACTTTCGTTGAAGACGGCGGGTGGAGGCGCAAGAACTAAGATTGGCTAAATCCAAAAAAATCTTCGTGCTCAACGGACCTAACCTCAACTTGCTCGGCGTGCGGGAGCCGGGAGTTTATGGTCACCTAAAGCTTGAAGACGTTAAGGCACTTCTGGACGTGGAAGCAAAGTCGCTCGGTGTTTCAATCGATTTTCGTCAAACTAATCTCGAAGGCGAACTGGTGACTTGGATTCAAGAAGGCGGTCTTGAAGGATCGGGGATACTTCTCAATCCCGGTGCCTACACGCACACGTCGATCGCGCTGCACGATGCCATTAAGGGCTCAAGTGCGGTCGTCGTTGAGGTCCATCTGTCGAACGTCCATGCGAGAGAAGAATTTAGACACAAATCCTTTGTGTCACCTGTTGCCAAAGGCGTGATCTGCGGCTTTGGTGCGGACGGATATGTGATGGGGTTACGGGCGCTTGCAGCGCTATGACCTCTTCCAACAAAGAAATGAAAAAGGAAACATCCATGGCGGGCAAAACGTCGAGCATTGACCAGTCGATCATACGAGATTTGGCAGGCATTCTTAAAGAGACGGACCTGACCGAAATTGAAGTTGAGCAGGGCGACCTTCGTATTCGCGTGTCACGCGCAGGGACGCCGATGATAGCTGCGCCCGCGCAGCATTATGTCGCGCCGGCGGCTTCGGCTCCGTCAGCCATTTCTGCGCCAACAGCGGTTGCAGTTTCCGTCAATGCAGTGCCCTCACCCATGGTTGGCACCGCGTATCTTTCGCCAGCACCGGGCGCAGACCCGTTCATCGCTGTTGGTACGAAGGTGAAGGAAGGTCAGACCATTCTCATCATTGAAGCCATGAAGACGATGAACCAGATCGCTTCGCCGCGCTCCGGCACAGTGACGGCCATTCTGTTTGAAGATTCAAGTCCGGTTGAATATGGCGAGCCGCTCGTCATTATCGAATAAACAAAGGATCACCTGAATGTTCCAGAAGATCCTGATTGCCAATCGCGGCGAAATCGCCCTTCGTATTCTTCGTGCCTGCCGTGAGCTTGGCATAAAAACGGTTGCCGTGCATTCGACAGCAGATGCCGACGCGATGCATGTGCGCCTTGCGGACGAAAGCGTCTGCATCGGACCACCGCCGTCGCGTGACAGTTATCTGAATATCCACCAGATCGTCGCCGCCTGCGAAATCACCGGCGCGGACGCCATTCATCCCGGTTATGGTTTCTTGTCCGAGAACGCCAAGTTCGCTGACATTTTGGATGCGCATAACATTACGTTCATAGGACCCACCGCCGATCACATTCGCATTATGGGCGATAAGATTGAAGCCAAGCGCACAGCTAAGCGCCTCGGCATTCCAGTTGTTCCGGGTTCCGAAGGCGGTGTGTCGGATGAGGCTGACGCTGCTCGGATTTGCAAGGAAATCGGCTATCCGGTCATCATCAAGGCGACGGCCGGTGGCGGCGGGCGTGGCATGAAAGTCGCCCGCAATGAAGAAGAACTATCGGTGGCCTTGAATACTGCCCGCTCGGAAGCGGGTGCAGCGTTCGGCAATACTGAAGTTTATATTGAAAAATATCTGCAAAAGCCACGCCACATCGAAGTTCAGGTGATTGGTGATGGCGCCGGTAAAGCTGTCCATCTCGGTGAACGTGATTGCTCATTGCAAAGGCGCCACCAGAAGATTTGGGAAGAAGCCAATTCCCCTGCCCTTAACGCCGAAGAGCGCGAAAAGATTGGCATGATTTGCGCCAATGCGATTGCCGGTCTCGGTTATCGTGGGGTTGGCACCATCGAGTTTTTGTACGAAGACGGCGAGTTTTATTTCATCGAAATGAATACGCGCCTGCAAGTCGAACATACGATTACCGAAGCCATTACCGGTATTGATCTGGTGCATGAGCAAATCCGCATTGCCTCAGGCGGCGGTTTGTCGATGACGCAGGACGAAATCAAGTTCTCCGGCCATGCGATTGAATGCCGGATCAACGCGGAAGATCCGCGCACGTTCGTGCCCTCACCCGGCAAGATCACGCATTACCACACGCCGGGAGGCC
>JANOYJ010000287.1:0-3745 GCA_031428815.1 Phyllobacterium sp. | reverse complement strand
GATTCTTTGGCAATAACCCTTGTGCTCTGCGTTCTTGGCTATTTATTTTTCCAGGGCTAACATATTCAACACACTGCACTCGCAATTTTCCTGCCCGGAATTGCGTTGCTGAGCTGGCCTCGATTCTTCTTGGGACTGATTGAGAGCTTCGGCTGGGGCTGGTACGCGGCATTGGTGTTTGGCCCGCTTTACAATTTCTTCGCGGCCCGGCCATGACGACCAGCACACTTGAGATCGGCGGTCTGCTGTCAATCCTTGGCGCGCGGGGAGTCGAAAAGCAGCTTCAGAAAATTCAAGGCGTTGGGCGCGTGTCGGTGAACCCGGTCTCCGGATCGGCTACGGTCACGTATGACAATGGCAAGACCTCCGTCCCCGCACTCCAGGCCGCGATCAAAGAGTGCGGCTTTCATTGTGCGGGCGAAGCTTTGCCTAAGCATGTTTGCGCAGAGCATGCGATACCGGAAAAATCTACGCCGTGTGCGCCGATCAACCCGGTGAAGTCCAAACACCCTGCTGGCCATACAGCCCGTCCAGACGCGCTTTCGCCTGTAGCCGAACCTGCTGATGCAAGCGCCGCACACATGGCTCATCGCGGTGAAAAAGGCGACGCGATGGCGCACGAAATGGGCCATGGCGCTGGCATGGATATGCAGGCCATGGCCCGGGATATGCGCAATCGGTTCTGGATTGCCCTCGGTTTCACTGTGCCGATCTTCTTCCTGTCGCCGATGGGCATGGACTTCATCAAAGTTTCGTCGCCCTTCGGACTGCGGCTCGATCTCGTGCTGTTTGTTCTGGCGAGTGGGGCCATTCTTTATCCGGCCTGGCCTTTTGTCGTTGCAGCTTACCGTGCCATCCACAGCGGTGTTGCCAATATGGCGGTACTGGTCGTTCTCAGTGTTGGCACGGGTTACCTGTTCAGCGTGGGCTCCACCTTTATCTATGGTGGCCAGCAATTCTATGAAGCGTCGGCCCTCCTGCTGGTCTTCATTCTGCTCGGGCACTGGCTGGAAATGCGTACCCGGGCAGGCGCATCGGAAGCGATGCGTGCCCTCATGGATCTGGCGCCGCCCACGGCCACTGTGCTGAGAGACGGCAAGGAGCAGGAAGTTGTTACCGCCGCTATTGTGGCCGGCGATGTGGTTGTGATCAGGCCCGGAAACAAAATCCCGGTTGATGGCACCGTGCTGGAGGGCGAGTCGCAAGTCGACCAGTCGATGCTGACGGGTGAATCCATGCCGGTGACCAAGAAAATTGGCGACACGGTAATTGGAGCGACCATCAACAAGAGCGGCACATTCCAGTACAGCGCCACCAAGGTCGGTGCAGAAACGGCACTCGCGCAGATCGTCAAACTTGTGCAGGAAGCGCAGAACTCGAAAGCGCCTTCACAACTCCTCGCGGATCGTGCTGCGCAATGGCTGGTACTCGCTGCTGTACTGACGGGGCTGCTGACGTTCGCGGTCTGGTATTGGTGGATTGGTGAAACGCTGCTGTTTGCAATGAGTCTCACCATCACGGTTTTCGTCATCGCTTGTCCCGATGCGCTCGGGCTGGCAACGCCCATGGCCATCATGGTGGGAACCGGCCTTGGCGCGCAGAACGGCATCCTGTTCAAAAATGCCTCGGCCCTTGAGGACGCGACCAAGCTCAATGTCATCATCTTCGACAAGACGGGCACATTGACAATGGGTCTGCCGGAAGTGGTGGAACTTGTGACGGCTGCTGGCGTGACCGATAATCAGCTTCTCGCCGCAGCCGCATCCGTGGACGCGGGTTCTGATCATCCCCTCGCACAAGCCATTCTGCGCCGGGCCGCGGACATGAAGGTGACGAAGGCAACAGCATTCAAGAATCTTGAAGGCAAAGGGGCCGAAGCCAAGATCGACGGCAAAACAGCGTTGCTTGGCAACAAGCGTTTGATGACTGAAAACAAAATTGACCTCGGCAAGCTTAGCGCGAAGTCCGCCGAGCTACAGGGTGCCGGACGCACCGTCGTTCATCTGGCACTGGGCGGCAAACTTTTGGGCTTGATCGCCATCGCCGATGCCATCAGGCCTTCCGCTATTGAGGCGGTCAAAGCGTTAAACAAGCGCGGCGTCGAGGTCATGATGCTGAGCGGAGACAACCAGGCCACGGCGGAGCGCATCGCCAAGAGCGTGGGCATCGACCGGGTCTTCGCCGATGTGTTGCCCGGCGACAAGGCGAGCAAGGTTAAGGAGCTCCAGTCGCAAGGCAAAAGAGTCGGCATGGTCGGCGATGGCGTAAACGACGCTCCGGCCTTGACCCAAGCGGACGTCGGCTTTGCCATTGGTGCTGGCACTGATGTGGCGATGGAGAGCGCTGACATCGTGCTGATGAAGAGCGACCCGTTCGACGTGGTCGGCGCCATTGAACTGTCTCGCGAGACACTCAAAAAAATGCATCAGAACCTCTGGTGGGCAGTGGGCTACAACATCATCGCATTTCCGCTGGCCGCCGGTGTGTTGTATCCGTTTTTGCTCAGCCCGACCATCGCCGCCATTGCAATGTCGGGCAGTTCGGCGCTCGTTGCCATCAATGCACTGATGTTGAAGCGAACCAAGTTGACGGGCATCGGCAGCCGGCATGCGACGGTGCCATCCCCCGCGCTGGCGCTCAAGCCCGCAATCACTACGTGAACCAACAGCCCCGACGCGCAGAAAGCCGATTGAGAATGGATAAGCGACCAGAATTGAACAGCCTCAACCCCGACATGCTGCAAAAGCTCGACGCCTATTGGCGGGCGGCGAACTATCTGTCGGTCGGGCAGATCTATCTCTACGACAATCCGCTGCTGAAGCAGCCGCTGACGTCGGCGCATGTGAAGCCGCGATTGCTCGGGCATTGGGGTACGACACCGGGGCTCAATTTTATTTATGCCCATTTGAATCGCGTCATCAAGGCTTACGACCTGAATGTGATCAACATCACCGGGCCAGGTCATGGCGGACCGGGGCTGGTTGCAAACGCCTATCTGGAGGGCACCTATAGCGAAGTCTATCCCAAAATTTCGCAAGACGAGGCCGGCCTGAAACGGTTGTTCAAACAGTTCTCGTTTCCCGGCGGCATTCCAAGCCACGTGGCGCCCGAGACGCCGGGCTCCATTCATGAAGGCGGTGAACTGGGATACGCGCTGTCGCACGCCTATGGCGCTGCCTTCGATAACCCCGACCTCATCGTTGCTTGTGTCGTCGGCGATGGCGAAGCTGAAACCGGGGCGCTGGCGACGAGTTGGCATTCGAACAAGTTTCTCAATCCCGTGCATGATGGCGCGGTGCTGCCGATCCTGCATTTGAATGGCTACAAGATCGCTGGGCCCACAGTGCTGGCGCGTATTCCACACGACGAACTTGAAGCTCTGTTTCGCGGACTCGGTTACACGCCGTATTTTGTCGAGGGTGATGACCCCATGACAATGCACCAACTGATGGCGGCAACACTGGACGATGTCGTGACTGACATTCAAAACATCCAACGAGAGGCGCGGACAAACGGTTTCAAGCTGCGCCCAAGCTGGCCGATGATCATTCTGCGCTCGCCGAAGGGCTGGACCGGACCGAAGCTGGTGGATGGCAAGCCAACAGAAGGTACGTTTCGCTCGCACCAAGTACCCATGGGCGAGATGGACAAGCCGGGACATCTGGCGTTGCTCGAAAATTGGCTGAAGAGCTATCGTCCCGAAGAACTGTTCGACAGCGAGGGCAAATTCCGGACCGAACTCGCC
>JANOYJ010000286.1:0-2050 GCA_031428815.1 Phyllobacterium sp. | reverse complement strand
GATGGAGAGGTTATCGGCATCAACTCGGCGATCATCTCGCCGACCGGTGGCTCAATCGGTCTGGGTTTCTCAATCCCGGCGGATCTTGCCACCGGCGTCGTCGATCAGTTGCGCGAGTTCGGCGAAACGCGGCGCGGTTGGCTTGGCGTGCGCATTCAGCCGGTGACGGACGATATTGCCGAAAGCCTCGGTATGGTGAAAGCCGAAGGCGCGTTGATTGCCGGTGTCATAAAAGGCGGGCCGGTTGATAATGGCACGCTGCTTGCCGGCGATGTGGTCAAGACATTTGACGGCAAGAAAATTGTCGAGATGCGCGATCTTCCCCGCACCGTTGCGGATAGCCCGGTCGGCAAAGCGGTTGATGTTGTGATCGTGCGCAAAGGTGTTGAGCAGACCGTGAAGGTCACACTTGGCCGTCTTGAAGATGGCGAACAGCAAATGGCTTCGAAGGATAATCCGGGTGGCGGGGATGGAAAATCACCAGAGATGAAGCCAGCCGAAGTCAGCGTGCTCGGTATGAAACTGGTTGAACTGAATGACGAAAACCGCAAAAAGTATGAAATCGTGCCAGAGATAAAAGGCGTGGTGATTTCGGAAGTGAATCCGAATTCCACAGCCGCTGAAAAGCAGATCGTGGCAGGCGAAGTGATTACGGAGGTTGCTCAAGAAGCAGTCACGAAGCCTGAAGACATTACCAAGAAAATCGATGCCTTGAAAAAGGAAGGCCGCAAGAATGCGCTGTTAATGCTGGCGGCAAAAACCGGCGAGTTGCGCTTTGTGACGGTCCGCATTGAGTAGGTTTCGAAAAAATTAGCTCTGGAAGACGCGGCGCTGGAGCCGCCTTTTCTATGACAAAAAGTCCGCCTGCCGGTAACCTTGTACATAAAGCAAGCCTGTCAAGTCGCTGAAATTGAGTCGGATTTTGGCCTGTGCGGCCACGGATGGCTTGGCATGTAGCGCGACGCCGGTTCCGGCGGCTTTCAACATTAAAAGATCATTCGCCCCGTCACCAACGGCGATGGCGTCGGCGGGTGATATGCCGAGGCGGGCGGTGATGTCGTTGAGCGCTTCGAGTTTTGCTTCCTTGCCAAGAATTGGTTCAGCGACTTTGCCGATGAAGGTTCCGTTATTTGCGAGCAAGATGTTGGCGCGGTTTTCGTGGAAGCCGAGGGTTTTGGCAATAGGGCCGGTGAAGTCGGTGAAACCCCCTGAGACGAGAGCGGTATAGGCACCGTGGCTCCGCATTGTCTGCACCAGTTCGCGCCCGCCCGGCATCAGGGTGATGCTGTCGCGGATGACTTGGTCCACCACATCCGTGGACATACCTTTGAGCAAGGCCACGCGTTCGCGCAACGCAGGCTCGAAGGCGATGTCTCCGTTCATGGCGCGGGCGGTGATGGCGGCGACTTGGTCCTTAAGGCCCACCATGCCAGCGAGTTCATCGATACATTCCTGCTCGATCATGGTGGAATCCATGTCGGCAATCAGCATTTTCTTGCGCCGGTTTTCCGTGCGTTGGATTGCAAAATCGACCTCATATCCGGCTAGTAATTCTGCCAAGATACCCTCAGCGCCAGTATTATTTATCAAGGGAATATCACAGGCCACGCCATCCGCCAGCCAATACAGCGCCGTTGCATCGAGGGCCTGCATCGCGCTATGCGCAAGCGCTGGCGTGAGAGCCGGCCTGCGGGGATTGGCAATGAGCGTGGCAACGAACATGGAAACTTTCCGGCAATGCGCAAAAACACGACCCTGATAGCCGGACCCACCGCCAGCGGCAAGTCGGCTTTGGCGTTGAAGATTGCCAAGGAGACGGATGGCGTTGTGGTCAATGCCGACTCAATGCAGGTTTACGATGTCTTGCAGGTGCTGACGGCACGACCAAGCGTAGAGGACATGCAGGGGGTCGAACATGTGTTGTTCGGCCATGTTGATCCAGCCAGACTTTATTCCACAGGCGCTTGGCTCGCCGATGTAAAATCAGTTTTGGCGCGACCGGACATTGAGAACCGACATCTGGTGTTCGTGGGTGGAACCGGTCTCTACT
>JANOYJ010000285.1:0-3445 GCA_031428815.1 Phyllobacterium sp. | reverse complement strand
CAAAATCGACGACATTATGCACGAAACCCGCCACGCCATTCCCGCGACAATGGATCAGGAAGAGGCGGCGCAAATTATTCAACAGTATAATCTTCTCTCCGCTGCTGTGGTGGATGAGAGCGAGCGGCTTGTCGGTGTGCTGACGATCGATGATGTCTTGGACGTTCTCCAAGAGGAAGCAGACGAGGATATTAAGCGACTGGCGGGCGTCGGCGATGAAGAAATCTCCGATAGGTTTATCGAAACAGCAAAATCCCGCTGGCCGTGGTTGCTGGTGAATATGGGCACGGCACTGGTGTCCTCGTCGATTATTGGTCTGTTTGATGCCTCCATCGAGAAAATGGTGGCTTTGGCGGTTCTAATGCCAATCGTTGCTTCCATGGGCGGCAACGCCGGGACCCAGACGATGACCGTGACTGTGCGCGCGCTCGCAACGCGCGACATCGATATTTACAACGCGGCCCGCGTGATACGACGTGAAGCGCTGATTGGCGTCGCGAATGGTCTGCTGTTCGCGATTTTGGTTGGCACCGTTGCGGCCTTCTGGTTCCGTGACCCCGATTTGGGAATGGTCATCGGCGCGGCGTTGATGGTGAACCTGTTTTCTGCTGCCTTGGCCGGTATTCTCATTCCCTTATTACTCGACAAAGCGGGCGCCGATCCGGCGCTTGCATCGGGTGTCTTCGTTACAATGGTGACGGACACTGTGGGCTTCTTTGCGTTTCTCGGCATGGCCTCATGGTGGTTCGGGCTGTTGTAACCCCGCGGCTCTAAACCATCTTTCTTTATAGTTCACGGACAGGGCTGCGCTGATTTGACTTTTACGTAAGTCATGGTGCAAGTCATTAGACAATAATAACAAAGGGATTCTCACGCGAATGCGGGAATATTATTCGATCACGGACCTGACGCGCGAATTCGGGATTTCCACCCGGACGATCCGGTTTTACGAAGACGAGAATCTCATTCATCCCGTCCGCCGTGGTCGCACGCGCCTATTCCGTCCCGCTGACCGGCAACTGTTGAAGCAAATCCTTCGCGGCAAGCGGCTCGGATTTTCCATCGCCGAGATCGGCGAAATCATCCAGATGTATAAGGAGCCGCCGGGCGAGGCGGGTCAATTGCGGTTGATGATGAAGCGTGTTGAAGAACGCCGCGCCGAACTTCGCCAAAAGCGCAAGGATTTGGAAGAGACCTTGGCGGAACTGGATCTGGTCGATGAGGCCTGTATCGGGCGTTTGGCCGAACTTGGCGTCAATACCTAGTTTTGGCGCATTCTCCTTGCTTTTGATGATTTCATCAAAAGCGGAAATGCTCTAAATCCAGCGCCTCACTTTCTTTGCGTAATCCCGAAACGTCTTGCCAAACCGCGCATCCAAATGCGCCTCCTCGCGTTTGATCGCGAGTTCTGTTGTCAGAAATGCAGCGATGAAGGCCAAGGGAATGAACCAAATCACTCCAAATGCCAGACCTGCACCAAGGGTTATCATTGTATTCGCCACATAAATCGGGTTGCGTGACACGGCGAACGGACCTTTCGTCACCAGATGCGCCGAACCTTTGTTCGGCATGATCGTGGTCTTGGCATCCGTCATAGTGCGCATGGCGCGGTAGTCAATGAAAACGGCCGCCGCCACCATCAAGACGCCGATAGCTAGGAGAAAGTCAGCTGTCGGCGATGAGGGCCAAGGTGTCGGCAACACATATCCGCTTAACGCCCCAAGCAAGATCGCCGCGCCATAGATGACGGGCGGCCATGGAAATTTATTCGGGGCGTCCTTAATATCATTGACCATTAGTCTCGGCCTCCACAGAACATGCTTGCGCTGAACCTACCACATCAGGATCAGTTTGGGGATCAAGCTTGCCGGACATCAGCGCATCGAACTTTCCGGCACTTTCCATACGGGTTTTGACGCAAGGGCAAAACGCTTCGCAAAACGCCTTGTCGTGCGACATCATGCAGTTTTGCACGCAGGCGTTTTGGTACGCAAGCGCGGGATCGATTGGGGCGGCTGGAGCGACAAGCGAAAACAGATAAAGACCGGCAAGCAAGATAGGTTGATGCAGCAAATATAAGGCGAGGCTATGTCTGCCTGCCAACGCCAAAAGGCGGCCGAGCGGATTATTTTCAGGGTGCTTGTTCGCAAGACGCTCAAACAATCCGCTCGCCAATCCCAATTTGGCCAGCGCCATGCCGATCAAGATCATCCCGGTCCAAGGCAGCACGGCAACGTAGTCGTTGCTGAATGGATCAATACTCGACAGCCCGACCCACCAGAGAACCGGCGTGTCGAAAAATTCACTTCGCAAAAAGTGTGGCGCGGCGATCATTGCTGCGGCAACAATCAGAGTAAGCGCGACCGGAAGGCGTAGGAACGCCAGTCCGATCAGCGATCCCAAAGCTATCTGGTGCAGAATGCCAAAGAAGATGAACCCGCGCCCCATCGCGAAATAGGTGCCGATGGTCACCAACGAAGCCGCGCCCGCCACCATAGCAAAGCGCTTGCCAAAGGCGGACCAACGGATTGCTTTTCCGTGAGCAAGGACAAGGCTGATGCCGACAAGAATAAGAAAGGTTGAAGCGATGCCCCGCGCATACCATTTCATCGCGCCGACAGTCGCTGTTCCGGGGTCGACATAGTGGAAAAGCTCAAGATCCCAAGTGAAATGATACGTCGCCATTGCGACAAGCGCCATGCCGCGCAGCACGTCAATCAAACCAATGCGCGACAAACGCTGATCGCTTGCTTCACTCAACGCAGAAATTCCTGTTCAGATTGATCGCACTCGATTTGTGATAATGGCGCATGATTTTCGTCGTTTTCAGTGTGGCGGGATTTGAATTCGGGATGAAAGATAGCTCCGAGGAACGAATCGCATTGTTGCACAATACCGGACATGAATCAGCGTCGTCGCATCGCGCCAAAGGGGCGGGCGTGTTTGCGGTGCTTTATACGTTGGAATCCTGCGCACGCGGGCTGGTTTCCTCGGTCATCCCAATCACGGCTTATGAACTGTTGAAGGATGAGCAAAGCGTCAGCGTTCTCTACACGGTCGTTTCATTGATCGGTCTCGCCACTTCGCTGATGATCCCGATGCTGATTGCCCGCATGTCGCGACGTTGGGTCTATACGCTCGGCGGCGGGAGCTTGGTGCTTGGAGCGGTGGCGCTGGCGACGTTTACACTGACCGGTCAAATGGTCGGCATGATCACGCGGGTTTTCGGCAGCTCATGTCTTTCCATCGCGCTTAGTCTTTACATCATGGACAATGTGCCGAAAGAGCAATTGGTGCGCACGGAATCCATGCGTATGACATCCTCGACTTTGGCATGGACAATGGGGCCCTTCACCGGCGTCTGGCTTTATCAAACCTTCGGTCTCTGGGCGGCGAGCGCGGCGGCGTCCGGCTTTTCACTCGCGCTCATGGGCGTATTCTGGTA
>JANOYJ010000284.1:0-10614 GCA_031428815.1 Phyllobacterium sp. | reverse complement strand
GAGAGTTCCCATATTTGTTGTCTCGCAGACCGTCCTGGATGGCATTGCAGGATTTCATCTCCATCGCGGACTTCTAGCGGTTGCGCGTAAGCGAGCGGAACTCGAACTCGAAAACTTCCTCTCCGCACTTCCAGATGACGCACTTTTAGTCGTGCTTTCAGCGATATCAAATCATGATAGTTTGGGCGGCATATTTCGCAATGCTGCGGCCTTTGAGGCCAGCGGAATAATCTTGGATGAACTGTGCTGCGATCCGCTTTATCGAAAGGCCATCCGCGTCTCCGTCGGTGCTGTGCTGCAAGTGCCGTTTGCTAAAGCCGCATCACTAACGACAGTTTGCGCGACAATGGAACATGCCGGATTTCAATTTGGTGCTCTGTCACCTCGGGGAACAGCAAAAATCAGCGATTTTCCTAAACAGGGAAAGCGGGCGCTTGTTCTTGGCGCTGAGGGTTCTGGGCTGCCCCATTCCTTCCTGAATAAGGTGCGTTCCTACACAATTCCCATGTCCAGTGCGTTCGATAGTCTGAATGTTGCGACCGCATCAGGCATCGCCTTGTTTCATGCGACCCCTTACTCGTCTTAATTGCTAACTCCCGGTGGAAGCCGCCCTTTGCAACGCTTTTACCCGATCAGCCAATGACAAGGGCTTTGTATTGGCCTCCACCGATAAATCAATTTCTTCTGGCGGTGCATTGGAATTTAGCGCGGCCATAATGGGCGAATTTGGTCCCTCGAGTGCCGCAATCATACGAACCACTTCCGCCGCAACGTCACTGATTTGCTCGCGCAGCAGTGCGGTGTCGCCGCGCTCGTCCGTCCATTCAGAAGCCGCGGTCAAATGTGTTTGGGCAAGTCTTTCTTCAAATAGCTTCTTCTCAGCGGTAAGTGCGCGCACTTGCGAACTCAAGCGTGCGCGGTCTTCCTCAAGTTTCCGAAATGCTTTTTCGACATCGCCACCCTTGGCATTATTGAGCAGCGAGGCAAGCCGCGCATTTAATTCCCCCACTTGAACCTCAAGTGACATCCGCACCTCGTCTGCCGCGACCGAACTCTCATCAACGTCATGCCCGGTCAGCGCTTTGGATCGAAATTGCTCACGCACGAGGACCAACTCCTTTTCGCTTCGAAGCAATTTCTCCTCGCGGTCAGATAATTGAGTGAGTAGGCGTTCAGATTTTTTCTCAATATCAGCGAAGCGTTTGCGCTCTTGCTTGAGGCTCTCCGTCAGAGATTTATTCTGTAATTCCAGTTCTCTTGAAAAATGGCGCAGTTCTTTTTGCTGGCTGCGGGATTCCGTCAATTTATCGGAGAGAGTACCAATTTCAGTATCACGGGCCACAAGCTCAATCTTGCGACTATCGGCGATTTCCGAGGCATTCTGTAATTGGATATTGGCACGGGCAAAGTCACGGCTTGTCGTCAGCAATGCTTTTTTTGCCTCTTGCTGTTCTTTTTGTGTTTGCTCAAGCGCCGCTTGTTTGACCTTCAATTCCTCACGCAATTGTGCGGCCTGTGCTTCAAGCAATTCGATCATTTGGCGATTTTCGCCTTGTTCTTTTGTAAGCCGTACCAGTTCGTTGCGATTTTCAGTGATCTCAAGCATCTGATGCGTAATCTTTTCTTTGAATTTCTTAATGCTCAATTCCAGTCGGCGCGTTGACATGGCAAACTCGGCCCGCAATTGATCCTTGTCGGCCTGCACTTCGTTTAAGGTAAGCGGAACGGAGGCTTCAATACGCTTCTTTGTCAAGGCGACAGCCCTGCCCCAGATGGCGGGCGCCGCGATGAGCGCAAGAAACGCGGCGCTTAGAAAACCCAAACTGAACAGAAGAACCGACTGTACCAAGAATACGCCCTCAATCACCTGAGGTCAGCATGTCACGCCCGACCAAGTGCATAAAGCCTATCTTGGATTTACACTTAATTTACCATAAAATTCGGATGTGAATCAAAATGGATTCCAAGTCGGCTTCGCAGTGACCTTCAAGTATCCGATATTAATGCCGAGCCGCGCGCCAACACCGGTGCGAACCGGAACCAGCAGAACGTCTTGACGCTTCAAGACATTGAACCCGACACCCGCGAGTAAATAGGCAGAACCCGCAATGCCGCCAAATCGCCCATAAATCTGATCTGTTTGCTCAAGGTTGTAAACCAACATCATGGTTCGCGAACCCTCGCCACCGAAATCCCAACCCACCGACGGTCCCTGCCAGAACAGTTTAAAATCACCGGCATTCTTTGTGTAAAGAGTGCCCTCGCCATAGGTCAAACCACCGACAAAAGCACCGCCGCCTTCCTCGCCAAGAATGTAACCGTTCGGCAGTCCGTAAGTTGAAAAAATCTTTTCGATTACAGTCGCGAGGCCGCCGGAAGTTGACCCGAAAAACGTATGTCCGGAATCAACAATCTCCTGCATCGAATACGCCTCAGCGGCGCGCGCGGGAGCCCCGGCAACAGAGAATATCAAAGTGAATGCCAAAAGGCCGGCAATCAATAATTTAAAACCATGCAACAAGCGGATCATTTCGTGTCCTATCGTAAGGGGCCGAACGTTCAACGCAGAGCTCTTGATTCAAACAACACGAATCTCTGCTTGGTGATTGCTTCAAATTAGAACTGATTCATTGTCGTCCTCTTAACTTTCAATCATGGCGGCAAGTTGGCTGGCAGAAACCCGCGCAATATGATGCTTAAGAACGGCTTTCTTGCCGCCCGCGCCGTGTGCGTGTATCCAACCATCAAAATCATCATGATTCCCGACGGAAAGAGCATTCAATGCAATTTAATATCGCCGCCCATGACCTTGCTGCCCTTCTTTCAAGCAAGCTTTGCCACGATCTCATTTCGCCGGTCGGTGCCATTAATAACGGGTTGGAATTGCTCGAAGAAGGCGGCTCAGACGCCGACGCGATGAACCTCATCAAAAACAGCGCCCGCACCGCCTCAGCCCGCCTGCAATTTGCCCGGATCGCCTATGGAGCGGCGGGATCAGCCGGTGTCCAAATCGATACCGGCGATGCCCGGACTGTCGCCTTTGCTTATATGATGGGTGAAAAAGCCGAGTTGACCTGGGAAGGCGGTCGCTTTTTTCTGCCAAAGAACAAAGTAAAGTTGCTCTTGAACATGTTGCAGATTGCCAACGGGTCTATTCCGCGCGGTGGAAAGCTCTCTGTCACAATTGAAGGCGACGAGTCCAATCCGACATTCGTAATGAAAACCAGCGGAACAATGCTGCGTGTGCCGCCCCGGTTTCTGGAGCTCCACAGCAACGCACCCCAGCACGAGCCGATCGATGCGCACTCCATTCAGGCCTATTACGCCCTGCTTCTTGCCAGAGAAACCAATATGGAAATCAATATCAACGTCACGCCTGAGGAGATTGCCTTTACAATGCGGCAGATGGAGACAGCGACAGTCACATCAGTTTAATTAAGAATTTACCAGTCTGCTTTCGGGCTTCTTTACTTAACTCTGCTACTGCTCATGTGCTTGGGGAACACATTTGTAGGCTGAGATCGTTCTCTTGGCTGGTCATGAGGAGTGCGACAGTGAAACACTGTCTAATCGTGGACGATTCTGCCGTGATAAGGAAAGTGGCGCGCCGCATTCTTGACGGCGCTGGCTATTACGTCAACGAAGCGTCGAGCGGCGCCGAAGGCTGGCGGCTTTGCCGCAATGCAATGCCCGATGTTCTCTTGCTGGATTATGCCCTTCCCGACATGACCGCCATTGAATTCATTGAATCCTTGCGACGATCAACATCAACACCGATGCCCCGTATTCTTCTTTGCACACCCTTTTTGGACGTGCCACGCATCATGAAAGCAAAACGCGCCGGCGCCACTGGTTACGTGATGAAACCATTCGACCGCGACCAGCTACTCAATAGTTTTCAGTCGCAGCTCAAGGTTAAAGAAGCGCAAGCCGCCTAATTTCCAGAAATTGCGAACAAAAAACCCGGTCAATGCCGTTGACCGGGTTTTTTGTTGAATTCATGAAGGTATCAGGCGCTTTCGCGATACTCCGACTGATCCGGCTCGCGCAGCACATAACCGCGGCCCCATACGGTCTCGATGAAGTCTTGACCGCCGGACGCTGCATCAAGCTTCTTGCGCAGCTTGCAGATAAACACGTCGATGATTTTGAGTTCCGGCTCGTCCATACCGCCGTAAAGATGGTTGAGGAACATTTCCTTGGTGAGCGTCGTGCCCTTGCGCAGCGAAAGCAGTTCCAGCATCTGATATTCTTTGCCGGTAAGATGTACGCGCTGCCCGGCGACTTCCACCGTCTTGGCATCCAAATTCACGATCAGATCGCCGGTTGTGATAACCGACTGGGCATGGCCCTTGGAACGGCGCACGATCGCATGGATGCGGGCAACCAGCTCATCTTTGTGAAAAGGTTTGGTCATGTAATCATCGGCGCCAAAGCCGAGACCACGCACCTTGTCTTCAATACCCGCCATGCCGGAAAGAATAAGGATAGGTGTTTTTACTTTGGAAAGGCGCAGCGTGCGCAGAACTTCATAACCGGACATATCCGGCAAGTTCAGATCCAAAAGAATAATATCATAGTCATACAACTTACCAAGATCGACACCCTCTTCACCGAGATCCGTCGTGTACACGTTGAAACTCTCGGACTTCAGCATCAACTCGATGCTTTGGGCCATTGCACTGTCATCTTCTATAAGTAGTACGCGCATATTTTTAGTCCCCTTTTCCGCCGTCGAAACGGGTTACTTCCCTCGCCGCAGAACCCAAATCAGTCAGACCACAGGTTGCCACCGAATGGTTAACAAATTCTGATTCTTAATAGCAAGTGTCGTTTCCATGTGTTCCAGCAAACAGCGGTACAATTTTGAATCCAATCAAGAATCCCGTTTGTCACGACCCTCGCAGTTAACATGAGGAAAATGACGCAAGTGACTCTTTTGACTCAATTTCCAGCAGATGCACTTTTCTAATTGTGATTTACCGGCTCTTAAGTCCTAACGCGTATGATTAATGATGCACGTAAACGAAAGGTTACCAAAAGGCCTGAATCTCGAAATATATTTACTCTTTTCGAACCTTTGGCCCGATTTTCATCCGTGTAACCCCTGTTCGGGGCAGTAAATGCGTATTCTAGGAGTATTGAGTCATGAAATCGCGCGATAGTCTGGTCCGCCTGAAATTATTTCAGGTCAATGAAAAAAGACGACAAGTATTACAGCTCGATATGATGCTGGCCGATTTTGAGCGCATGGCAGGCGATTTGGAAAACCAGATCGGCTCTGAAGAGCGTAAATCCGGGATTACGGATATTAATCACTTTGCTTATCCGACCTTTGCCAAAGCGGCACGCCAACGTCGCGAAAACCTGATCGTCTCGCAGCGCGACCTTAAAACCCAACGCGAAGCCGCCGCCGCCAATCTTACAATGGCCGAGGAAGAGTTGACCAAAGCCGAAATGCTGGAAAGCCGTGACATGAAGGCCAAGGAGCCGGTGGCGGATATGATGGCGGGTCAGCGGATGGCGATGGGCTAATCGCCTCCGTCATCCGTATTTCAGATATCAGAGGACTTTTCCGCGACCGTGCCTATATCCGGATGCTTTTGATCATTCCGCACGGGTATGAACCATGACAAGACCGTATTTGCCGTTTCTCTTGCTTGGCGCATCGCTGAGCTTTGCCTTGGGCGTCACCCTTCCCCTCATGGAAGTTGAAAAACTATATTTCTTTTCCACCACTCCAAGCCTCGTTGAAATCACCACCAGCCTTTGGACCCATGGCGACATTGCCATCGCCATCATTACCGCGCTGTTTTCTTTGGTTTTTCCCTTGGCCAAACTTGTCGTTCTCCATGTCGCCGCCTTCCCCGCCTCAAGCGGTTTTGTAACGCTGCCCCCATGGTTCAAATCCATCGCCCGATGGTCGATGCTGGATGTTTTAGTTGTTGCTTTGGTAATTTTCGCCGCCAAAACTTCTGGACTTGCCAGCGCGGCGGCAAAACCGGGACTGTGGTTTTTCACACTGTCGGTGGTTTTGACGGCTTTGGCCTCGGCGGCGGCTCGGAAAGAACATTAGGTGACTGCCACTCCCTCCTTCCCTAGCGGGATGGCTGTCGCGAACGTTTCACGGGCATCGTTATTCGCGTCAGAAAAATAGTTTCATTCTATTCAATAACTTACTCCTTTCTGAGATCAGTTGCGCGGAGCGCCAACCTTCTTAGATATTCAAAGCCGCGCAGGGCCGCGCCCCGCTGATTCATTGGGTTTGATGATAGCGCAATGACCAGACGCGAGCAGCGGGCATGGTGCGGGATAAGTGTATTCACAGCAAAAAGCGGCCCTCTCGAACCGCTTTCTCAAATCTCAAATCACTTAAGCCTAATGCCGGTACTGCTGAATCCGCGTTGTGCGAAGGCCCGCCAGTCCATGCTCTTCAATTGAGGCTTGCCAGGAGAGAAATTCATCCACGGTGAGTGTATAGCGGTTACACGCTTCCTCAAGGCTCAAAAGCCCGCCGCGCACTGCGGCGACGACCTCGGCCTTGCGCCGGATCACCCAACGGCGTGTATTGCCCGGGGGTAGATCAGCAATCGTTAACGGGCTGCCGTCCGGCCCAATCACATACTTTACACGCGGTCTTACCAACTCGGTCATTGTACTCATTACTCAAACACACACTCAAGCACTTAACTTCGATCAAGCTACCGCAACAGCTTTAACAAAGAGCTAAAGCGAATATCACCTCAAATTTGCCCCGTACGCTCGAAGTAGCGCCTCAACACCATCAGGGATAGCAGGTCCTCAAGCCGTTCATCCTTAAACTGGGCAACCCAAGAATGTGCGTTGGAAATGATCGCGCCAGCCTCTTCGACATGGTAATTATAGTAGTCTATTTTCTCCTCAAGGTCAGAGAAATCGTCCTTCACTTTCACGTAGTGCACGCCCGCCTTCAGTCGGCCTTCCATGAACCATGTTTCAAACCTGAACTTCGGCGAAAAGCAGAGTGAGTTGGAGTTCATTCCCCATTTCAAGTTTGTGGCAACGTCAATCCCCTCCACCGAAAGAATGAAGCGGTATTGCAATTGCTCTTTAACGCGCATGAACTTCTTTTCGGCAAAGCCCATTTTCCAACCACCGACTTGCCCCACATCGCAGCGAGGATGCGCCGAAAAACCCTCGACTAGCGTGGCCCGCCGCTCATTATTGAGCGTCCCCCGCCAGACTGCCATGGGTTTCTTGGAAGCGAAGGACAGCGGGTCTGGCGGAAAATAAAAGTGCCGGTTGCGGTCAAGCTTCATTAAAACCGAATTTACATTGTTCCCGTTTATAGGTCTACTTTTGACAATTGTTGGCTCTTCCGGGACGTCGGTAATATCACCAAAAAGATGTGACAGCTTCAGCTTAGGATCAAAGTAACGGGCATAACGGTTCAGATCATAGAAATAGAGACTACGGGTTCGATCAAGCCTTCCGGCGGTTTGAACTGTCTTTGGGAGAACGGGGAACCCCGACAATTTGTTGTAGTACGACAGACGATCCTCTAGGTAAGTAGCGTCATACAATGACGCCTGCGCCAGCTGACGCTCAAGAAGAAGCCTACAGATCGCCTTCGGCTGCATTTCCCGAAAAGCGACCTTCGCGTAGTATAAAATTTTGGGATTGCCTCTCGGAATTAACCTGATGGCCATCTAAATATTCGCTCTGTTCGCTCTGTTCGGTCCAATTTTCATTCGCGGAGTTTACGCTTTCGTTTTGTGCCCTTGGCGGACGCAAACTTTATCCATATATGTATTTCTATTCAAGAAGAGCAGCGGGCCTTGAACCCGCCGGCAGGAACACATGAACACACTTGATCTTCCCAAGCGCCCCGAAGAGACGCGCGTCGTGGTCGCCATGTCCGGCGGCGTCGACTCCTCTGTCGTCGCAGCCATTCTCAAAAGTGAAGGCTACGATGTCGTCGGCATGACATTGCAGCTCTACGACCATGGCGCCGCCACCCACCGCGCCGGTTCCTGTTGCGCAGGGCAAGACATTGACGATGCGCGCCGTGTTGCGGAAACGCTTGGCATTCCGCATTATGTGCTGGATTATGAAGCCCGCTTCCGCGAGGCCGTGATCGACCCGTTCACCGAGGCGTACGCCAGAGGTGAAACGCCGATCCCCTGCGTGACCTGTAATCAAACCGTCAAATTCGCCGACCTCTTGGCCACCGCGCGTGACCTCGGTGCCGATGCGCTTGCCACCGGTCATTACATTCGCTCCGAGCAGAACGGCGCGCACCGGACGCTGAGGCGCCCGGTCGATGCCAACCGCGACCAGAGCTATTTCCTGTTCGCCACCACGCAAGAGCAGATCGACTATTTGCGCTTTCCGCTGGGCGGCATGGACAAGCCGGACGTGCGCAAAATCGCCGAAGACATGGGGCTTGTCGTAGCGAACAAACAGGACAGCCAGGACATCTGCTTCGTGCCGCAGGGCAAGTATTCTGACGTCATCGCAAAGCTGCGCCCCAACGCGGCAGAGGCGGGTGACATTGTGCATCTCGACGGCCGAGTGCTTGGTCGCCATGAGGGCATCCTGCATTACACAATCGGCCAGCGCCGTGGCATTGGCATTGCCGCAGGTGACCCGCTTTATGTCGTCCATCTCGACGCCGCTCATGCCCGCGTCGTGGTCGGTCCGCGCGCGGCGTTGGAAACGCATAAGATCGTGCTGCGCGATGTAAACTGGCTCGGCGACGACATCTTGGAAAGCCTTCCCGCGAACGGCCTGGAGGTCTTCGCCAAAGTCCGATCCACCCGCCCGCCCAAGCCCGCAATTTTATTTCACTCGGATGGCATCACCTCCGTCGAACTCATCGACGGCGAAAGCGGTATCGCGCCGGGTCAAGCCTGCGTCTTGTATACAGATGACAGCAACGACGCCCGCGTCTTGGGCGGTGGCTACATCTCCCGCTCAGAACGTGCACCGGAAGCGGAAGCCATGCTGATGCGGCTGGCAGCGGCGGAGTAAGCGAGCAAAGGCAACTATTCTGGTAGACAATTCAGGCGCAAAATGCCACTTTTAACCTCAACCAGAGGAGGCCATTATGTTCTCTCGTGCGTTGCAATATTCCTTTCTAGCCTTAGGACTGCTTCTCAGCGGTGCCAGTGCGGAAACCCTCCCGCTCCCGCAGAACCTCGTCGGTGCGGCGACAGATGCCGGTGAGACACTGTTGTTGGGAGCAGAAGCGCGGGAAGCCTATTTTCCGCTTGCCGAAAATTTCCTGACTCAAAAGAACCAAGCCTTTTGCGGCATTGCCAGCATCGTCATGGTCTTGAATTCGATGAAATTGCCCGCTCCGCCCGTGCCTGAATACGATCCCTACACGACATTCACCCAAGATAATGTCTTCAACGCCAGCACAGAGACAGTCGTCGCACGCGATGTGATTATGAAGCAGGGCATGACCTTGGACCAGGTCGGCGGCGTTTTGGCGACGCAGCCCTTGCTCGTTGAAGTCCATCACGCCGCTGACAGCAGCGTCGATGAGTTCCGTGATTTGGCCAAAAAGCATCTCGCGACACCCGACCGATTCGTCATCATCAACTATTTGCGCAAAGCCATCGGTCAGGAAATGGGTGGACATATCTCACCGCTCGCCGCCTTCGACGCGGAGACCGACCGGTTTCTAATCCTCGATGTCGCCCGCTACAAATATCCGCCCGTCTGGGTTAAGGCGGAAGAACTCTTCGCGTCGATGAATACGCAGGATTCGGACAACGAGAACAAGACACGCGGATATATTCTAATTTCAAAGGCGAAGTGAATTAAGCGATCGCCCGCTTCGGCTCGGCTTTCGCATGACACTCCGCTAAAATCCGTTCCAGCAGACTTTCTGACACTGGCAATTCACCCGACGAAATCGGGAAGTGCGTATAGGCCGCCTGCTGATGCAAAGACTTCATAATAGATCACGGACGGAATGCCGTTTCTTGCAAAAATTGAATCTTCGTGCGCAGAAATGCCAAACAGTTCGACCGGAATAATCGCTTTAGGCGTCAATCGGCCCTCGGCTTTGGTCGCCTCAACCATAATGCCTTGCGGGCAGTTGGTATCGGCGTAACATAGCTACGGGTAATACATCTCGTGGAGGCTACTATGCCCGTGTCAGATATCGCATTTGCCGGCTCAATCCCGGCGCTTTACGACCGTTGCCTCGGCCCGCTTCAGTTTGAACCCTTTGCGATCGATCTTGCGGAACGCATCGCCAAATTTTCTCCGAAATCGGTGCTGGAAACCGCCGCAGGCACGGGCATTGTCACGGTCGAATTGGTAAAGCAGCTGGGTGCCAGCGTGACGATCCACGCCACCGATCTCAACCAGCCCATGCTGACCATTGCGGCGCCAAAAATCTCAAGCCCCAACGTCTTTTGGCAACAGGCAGACGCGCAGACACTGCCATTCGGCGACGCCGAATTCGACGTCCTCGCCTGTCAGTTCGGGGTTATGTTTTTCCCCGATAAGCTCAAAGCCTATCGGGAAGCGTATCGCGTCTTAGCGCCCGGCGGGCATTTCGTTTTCAATGTCTGGGACCGCTTGGAACTCAACGCGTTTTCCGATGTTGTCGATCAA
>JANOYJ010000283.1:0-2962 GCA_031428815.1 Phyllobacterium sp. | reverse complement strand
CTTAGCACCCAGACTTTTGGCCGCGTGCGCCGCTTGTAGGCCTCAATCGCATCGGCAAAGCGCCGCGCCGACAGAAAGGCCGCACCGAGGCTCAGCCAGTACCATTCGGGATGGTAGGGGTTCAGGCGCATTGCCTCGCGGATCATGGCAATGCCCTCGTCCGGATTGCCTTCAGCAGACACACGCACGCCTAAGCTGATCAAGGCATTCGCATCATTGCGGTTGAGCAAGAGGGCCCGTTCATACTTGCGACGCTCATCGGCAAATTCGTTCAAGTAACTGTGCACCGTCCCCAGAAGCCAGTGGATGCGGCCATCATCGGGATCAAGTGCCAGTGCGTCATCAATGCGGCCCTTGCAATCGAACAGCAAGGCTTGTGGTGCCGCGTCGAAATTTGCCACCACAATCTCGGCAAAGGCCTGATAGGCCCGCGCCAGCGCATAAACCCGGTCCAGCTTTAGCGCCGCGCCGAACATGGCAATCGCTTGATCATTGTCATCCGGGGCATAGCCCCGCAGATGTTTGATGCCGCGAAGCGTGTATTCGTATGCCGCCATCGAGGTTTTGGCCGGGTTTTGCTCGACAATCGCGTTCTCGACCCGGTTCTGCAGCGTGGCGATGATGGCCGCCGCGATCTTTTCGGGAATGCAGGGCACGTCTTCGATGTCGCATTCAAAAACGTCACCCCATGCGAGGGCGCGGCTGGCCGCATGTACCGCCCGAACTGTGACGCGCAAACGCGTCTTGGTGGCCTGCAGGCTGCCCAGAACCAACAGCGACGCCCCAAGACGATTACCGATATCCACCGTGTCCGAACTGGTCGCTGCCACGGCGCTTGCCGAATAGCGGTCGATTACAAACATCGACCGAAACCTGCCCAGGCCCGTCGAGATGTCTTCCGCGAGTCCGTCGCCCAGAAATGCCAGTCGGTCGTCTCCGGTCAGGTGGTAAAGGGCAGGACGGCAATCGAGGGGTGGGCTGCGACTGCCGGGCGCGCGGTCGCCGGCGCAGGTGCCGGAACCGGCGGGCGATCCGTCAGGATATCGCGATAGAGGTTTTCGGTTTCATGGTCCGGCAGGACATTCAGGTCCTCTTTCAGCGCAGATCTGCAATCCGCATAAATCTTCAGTGCCAATGTGCGCTGTCCCCTGGCGTGACAGACTCGCATCATGGCCCGATAGACTGATTCCAGGATCTGGTCCTGCGCCAAAAGTCTGCGCGCGAGTGCCATGGCGGCCTCCGCATTGTCGGCGGAAATGTCCGTCAATGACGCGGCCACCAGCGAACGTTCAGCCAGAGAGTCCAACCTTTGGCGCTCTTGGCGGAGCCAGTGTTCGAACTCGGGCGTCGAGGTCTAGAACCCTTCCAGAAATGGCCCGCGATACAGGTTGGCCAATGTGTAGAAATGCAGGGACCTCTGAGACATCCTTGTCGTTCCATTGAAACCACAAGGATGGTCAGCCATGATCAAGTTCAGGCGGAAGTCCCGCAGAAACTGCGCATTCTCCGATTTGCCGACGCTTGCGGTGACGTTATTAAAACCTGCCGCTATTTCGGGGTCGGCAGAGCCAGCTTTTATCGCTGGAAATCGGCCTACGAACAACATGGCGAGGCCGGTCTTGAGAACCGCTCATCCGCGCCTCGAAATCCCGCAAACCAGAAACCAGCTGCAGTGATTGAACAGATACTGCACCTGCGGAAGACATATCATCTCGGTCCCGCGCGGATCAGGTGGTATCTCGCCCGCTACCATGGCATCAAAGTATCCGACGCTACTATCTATCGCATTCTCAAACGCAATGGCCTGAACCGTTTGCCTGGTGGTACCCGGGTCAGGAAAATACACACCCACAGATATGAACAACGCGTGCCAGGCCACCAGATACAGGTCGACGTCAAGTTCTTGAAATTCGAGAACAAAGATGGAAAGGCGATCAAGCGTTATCAATACACCGCGATCGATGATGCGACGCGTATCCGTGCGCTCAAGATTTATGACCGGCACAACCAGGCCAATGCGATCGACTTCATCAATTCGGTCATCGAGAAGTTTCCGTTTCGCATCCGTGAGGTTCGCACCGACAACGGCCATGAATTCCAAGCCAAGTTCCACTGGCACGTGGAGGACCACGGCATTCGTCACGCCTATATCAGGCCTGCGTCACCGCAACTCAACGGGAAGGTCGAGCGATCCCATCGCACCGACGAACAAGAGTTTTATCAGCTTCTATCCTACATAGGGGATGTTGATCTCAACGCAAAACTCGACGAGTGGGAGCGCTTCTACAACCTGGCAAGGCCGCATGGAGCTTTCAAAGGAAAAGCGCCTTACGAAATCCTCCGTGAAAAGCTATAATCACAACGAGGATGTCTCATAGCCCTTCGAAATAATACAGTCAAGACAGCGCCGCCCTTGGTGTACGGATGCATCAATCGGCGAGTGTACGGGACTGCCTCCAGTCGAGAATTTGATAGGGCGCCGTCGCCAAGATGCCCGGCGTCATTACAAGCTCGACAAGGGTGGTGCGGTCGTTGCGTTCGCGCCGCGCCACAACGACGACCCGATAGCTCGCCGGCATTTCAGTCGAAATGTAAGCAGATTGAACAAGCAGCAGGTCCGCCAGTTGAGCGGCCGTTTCTGCGGTCCTCGTCCTGCGCACCGCCTGAACCTGGTCGGCGACTGCCGGCGTTACGCCCGGCAGCGCGGCGATCAGAGAACTGGGAGCAGAATAGACGTCCAGTTTGCCGTCTGGATTGAAGATTGTGATGCTGTCTCTCAACGCGCTCACATCTGCGCTTGTCACACCGATCACGAAACCGAGATCGTCGAGCGACTGGAAGGCGCCGTTGCGCGGGCTATAGGACAGGCCGGCTGCGACATAAGCTTGCAGCTCCGCGCCGCCCTCCGTCACGTCATCGTCGGCGTCACGCCAATCAATAACTCTGGCGGCGAAATCTTGAG
>JANOYJ010000282.1:0-10520 GCA_031428815.1 Phyllobacterium sp. | reverse complement strand
CCGGCGCAGACGCACTCGCTCGGTGAAAGGGAGTTGCGCAAGAATGGCTTCCTGCTCTTCCTCGTCCAGATCTTCGAGAATGTAGACCGCATCGTCTGAATCAAGATCCTGAACCGCATCAGCCAGCCGATCGCTGGGCAGGCTGTCCATAATGTCCATACGAATCGCTTCGTCGACCTCGGTCAGCGCCGAGAAGTCGAACTCTTTGCCCATTAGTTGAACAAGCGCGTTACGCTGTTCCGGCTGAAGCGCTTCGATGAGATCGGCGACTTCGGTTTCATGCAGACCCGACACATCAGAGCGCAGCGTCAACGTGTCCCGGTCTGCGATTGCCGCACCGATATGGGCCAGATAACTCGCCAACACCGTATTGTTATCGTCGTAAATCGCGATGTGGGGCTTGGGTTCCTGAGCCTCGGGCGAGCGGTCGTCGGACATATCTGGCGCTCCTTCTTGGGTTCCCGATAACATCTGCAGTAGCGCGTAAATTCTTGCAATACAAAAGCTTTTTGGCTCGCGGGGCGTGCGAGCTAAAATGCTTTTGTGTCAAATTGAGGGTTTTTCCCGGATGGTTTGGTGCGGTCGAGAAGACTCGAACTTCCACGAGTTGCCCCACAGCGACCTCAACGCTGCGCGTCTACCAATTCCGCCACGACCGCACGCACCGGATGCCGGATGAACCGGCTTGGCGCGTGTAGCGCATCGGATTTGGCGAAACAAGCGGAATAAAGCAGAATTTCAATGGCAGGATGGGTTTCACACAAAACTGGACCGGAAAGCTGCAAGGGTTCATGATAAGGCATGGACGCAAGAGTCTCCCAAAGCCCCAGAAGTTCAATCACCTTCGACTTTCGCCCGCGCGAAACATCGGAGCCTGTTGAATGGTTGATTTCGGACAGGTTGATTGGCTATGAGGAGGCTGTTGCGTTGATGGACCAACGGGCTGTCGATATTCGCGAGGGCAAGGCCAATGAACTCGTTTGGCTGTTGGAGCACCCACCATTGTATACAGCTGGCACCAGCGCCAATTCCGCTGACCTCATTGTTGCTGACCGGTTTCCCGTCTTCCAATCCGGTCGGGGCGGCGAATATACCTATCATGGACCCGGCCAGCGTGTTGCCTATGTCATGCTCGACCTTAAGCGTCGTCGCGAAGATGTCCGGGCCTTTGTGGCAGCATTAGAAGCATGGATCATTGCAACGCTCGATCAGTTCAATGTCAAAGGCGAGCAGCGCGAGGATAGGGTCGGCGTCTGGGTCCGGCGACCGGAGCGCCCTCCCTCGCCCGATGGATCCATGGCTGAGGACAAAATCGCGGCAATTGGAATCCGCCTGAAGCGCTGGGTCAGCCTTCACGGCATCTCACTTAATGTTGAACCCGATCTGTCCCATTTTGACGGAATCGTGCCTTGCGGAATATCGCAATTTGGCGTCACAAGTCTCTATGATCTCGGTTTCACAGCGACGATGCAGGATTCGGATGTAGCCTTGCGTCAGGCGTTTGAAGGGATTTTCGGAGCAACGCGTCAGGTATCTGAAACTTAATTTCGAGCCATCGCGTTGTCCATTCAAGGGCACCACAACCCGGTGGGGCTTGGACAAGGGGAACGAACATGTCCGATGCAGTGCTGAATGCCAAACCGGCCAAAGGGCCATTGATCTATCGACAATCGCGCTGGACACGGCTGACGCATTGGATTTGGGCGATCAGCCTGTTTTTCCTGATGCTGACCGGCCTTCAGATATTCAACGCCCACCCCAAACTCTATTTCGGTCATCAGTCCGGCTTTGAATACGAAAATGCCGTTCTAGATATTGGTGCGAAGCAAGAGGGCAACAATGTCGTCGGCTACACAAAGGTCTTCGGAACCGAGTTCAATACCACCGGTGTGTTGGGATACTCCGGTTCTTCACTCAACCCGCAGTATGCGGCCTTCCCGTCCTATCTTACCATTCCCTCCAACCGCAATCTTGCGACAGGCCGCATCATTCATTTCTTTTTTGCGTGGATTTTAGTGACGACACTTTTCGTCTGGCTGGTTGCCAGTCTCATCAACGGACATCTGCGCCGTGATCTGGTCATTTCGGGTGCGGATCTCAAGAACCTTCCTCAAGACGTCAAAAACCATGCACGGCTGAAATTTCATCACACGAAGGAATATAATGTCCTTCAAAAACTCGCCTATGCCAGCGTTCTTTTCGTTGCTTTTCCGCTGATGATCCTAACTGGTCTCAGTATGTCCCCTAACTTCAACGCCTCCGCGCCCTTCTTGCTGGACATATTTGGTGGTCGCCAATCTGCGCGGACAATTCACTTTCTCACCATGCTATTTCTCATCGGCTTCTTTGTTGTCCACATGCTGATGATTTTTGCGGCCGGACCGATCAATGAATTGCGCTCGATTGTTACCGGCTGGTACCGGGTCGACGCTGAACCAGGAAAGGACCACTGAGATGTCCCGTTTCCAAATGAACCGCCGCAATTTTCTGACCAAAGCCAGTCTCGGCGCGTCAGGCCTGACGCTTGCGGGTTGCGATATTCTGGACGGCTTGAACGAGAGTAACACGACAGCACGTACCATTGTTGAGAGTGCCAACAGTCTGACCTATCGTGTTCAGCGACTTCTCGGCGGCGGTCACACTCTCGCAACAGAGTATGCGCAATCAGACATCAAGCAATCGCAACACCCGAATGGCGTGACCTCACCTCCCGACGAGGACTACAAGGCGCTGGCGAGCGCCGGATTTTCAGATTACAAATTGAAGGTGATCGGTCTCGTCGAGAAGCCGTTGGAACTTAGCCGCGACAACCTGATGGCCATGCCGTCGAAAACGCAGATCACGCGTCATGACTGCGTGGAAGGCTGGAGCTGTATCGCCAAATGGACGGGCGTCCCGCTCGCTAAAATTCTGGATGAAGCCAAGCCAAAACTGGATGCCCGGTTCGCTGTGTTCTATTGCTTTGACACGATCGATCAGGGCCTGTCAGGCTCCATCAAATATTACGAAAGCATCGATATGATCGATGCCTACCATCCGCAAACGATCCTTGCCTACGGCCTCAACGACAAGCCACTACCCGTCGAAAACGGCGCGCCGCTCCGGGTGCGTGTCGAGCGCCAACTCGGTTACAAAATGGCGAAATATGTCCACACCATTGAGCTCGTATCCGATTTCGCTTCAATCGGCGAAGGCAAGGGCGGCTATTGGGAAGACAATGGCTATGATTGGTATGGCGGCATTTAGCCGAACTGCGACAAGCCCCAAATGGTCCCTGATGCATGGGCGATGAAAGTGGCCCCGAAGCCCGCGAGTATAATGGCACGTTCAGAGCGCGTCATCGATCTGAGTGCGTGACGCGGCTTAAATGACGGGCCGCTGGTCATAATGCTCATGAGTGCGAACACTGCGCCAACCGGTAGTAGGGCCGCCGTTGAAAACCCGCTGACATAGCCGATCATCAACAGGGCCCCCAGCAAGAAAAATGATGCCGATGCTTGTGCCATTTTGCCTTCAAAAACCTGCCGTATGACCTGGCCGCCATCAAATTTCCAGACCGGAATCAAATTTGCCAAGTTGAATATCGCACCAATCATACCAAAGGATGCGAGACCTGCTGCAAGGCCGTGCCATCCATGGGAGAGAGCGATGGGATAGCACAAAATAGCAGCTGTGACGGGAAATACTGAAAAGCCCGCCCCCATTAATGCCGAAAAACCAACCTCAAAATGCCGGTCATAGGGACGCCCACCAAGAGCGATGCCGCCGAGCAGAGGAATGAAAATCATCCGCGCCGATTTGTGCCCCATAATGCGGAAGGCCAGCATATGGCCGAACTCGTGCAGAGCCACGACGCTGGTGAGCACTGAAGCCAAGATGAACCCGGTCGGCGTCAGCCCAAAAAATGGCCATAGAATGAGTGCCGAAATCACCGCCATCCACACTTGCGTAATCGGGCGCTCGAAAAGACCGATATCGCGATATTTTCCGGTCTCGCCCCAAATTTTCAACGACATCAATTGGCGACGAATTTTGAAATATCGAAACCCGAGAAACGCGAGGCCCCGATAGCGGTCCGTTTCTGATACGGTGACAATGGATGTGCCGTGATCGGCAATGATCTCGACTGCTTCATGGTAATGTTGCCAGAAAGCCGGGTCCAGAGTTGTGTCGTCAACGATGCGAAGCTTGAAGGACTTACCTTCAACCATTTCCTCAAGGCAGACTTTTCGCTCAATCGGATCGCCGTGCCGGTCCTCGAAAGAGATTTTGATTTTACCGAACTTGCTGGTCCCGGGTTCCATTTCCGACGAGACAATCGTGCCGTTCCAACCTGCATGATCACCAAAGGGAAATAGCGCGCCCCATAGGCGGACAGGCGCTGCTTTAATGGCCATTGTACGCGACACGGTTCTCACGCCGAGGGGGATGGCCAGCAATAACCAAATCAGGCCAAGGTTCAACGCCGTCAGTGATACGATAAGAACCAGACTGGAAATTCCCATAATCGTGATAGCCTTTTATTGTTCTTATTTCTGACAGTCGTGTGTTGTTCAGGCTACTTTGTCGAGTAGCGGCTGCAGGGCGGGATGGATATTACTCGATTCTTGCTTGAGAAACTTGAGCAACATGCGCTCGTTTTCATGCATGATGCGGTCACGTCCGATGCGCTCAGCGACCCACTTGGCTTCTTCTTCATCAACGATCTCGGCATCGGCCTGCGCGGCATCAAAGGCGGCATTTTTGGCGGCGTAGGCGGCTTCAAGTCCGTCAGGAATTGAATAGGAGTCGGCAATGGCCGAAAGACCACCTGAAACCATACGGCTGAAGAAACTGCTAAGGTTCACACTTGGGTCGTTGACAAACACTTCTTGGCGCAGCGCTTCTTCACGCGATGGCGCAACATATCCGGAGAAAGAAAGGACGTAGCTTGCAATCGCCTTGGTGAAGAAATCATTCCATTCCGGGTCGTTGTAAGCAGCGACGGTTTGGTCGTTCAGATCAAAGAGTACTTCGACTTCCGCACGGCTGAGACCCGCATTGCCCAGCCCACCGAATGCATAGAGGATGCGGCGCAGCATGCTCACGTCGGATTTCGACACGTGCGGTACATCGCCATCATTCGCCACGACGTTTTTGGCAACGGCATTAAGACCCATGGTAGCAAGACTTTCCGGTGCGGACTTCGCCTTTTCCAAGACATGCACTAAAAGACCCACAATTGTCTGCGTGCTGTCCTTGGCCAAAGTATTTTGCAGCCAGACCGCGTTGTCCTGCGAAATATATCCTGATGGGCGCTCTTGATGCACTATGTAATCGGAAATCGCTTCGTAAAGGAATGGTGCCCATTCGGCGCATTTGTCGGTTGCAGCGCGGTCGAGGTCCAGCAACATCTGTGCTTCGCCGCGTGTCATCACGCCATCACTGAACACATTCTTGCGAAGTTCGATGACATTTTCCGACGTCATGCGCGCCGAACTCATCAGCTGCGCCATGAATGCATCGAGAATCATTTCAGGCATATCAGTCCCCTTGACAGATAAATTCAGTCCCACTGCTTCAAATTATAGCAGAGCAGCTTTTCCAAACGGATAAGCGTTATGGTTAACGCCCGGTAAATTGTTCAGTTTCACTGATGTGAGGCGTCATTGGTCACAGCGTGACAAGCGCTTCCTGTTCGGCTAAGAAGCATTATGCCGTGGGGTAAAACCCAACTGGTTTGCGGGAGAGCGCCGGGTTGCCGGACGCCGAAGGGGAACTAGCCCATAATCTCTCAGGCAAACGTACCGTGGACTGGTCAAGGCACTCTGGAAAGTCGGGTCAAGCCTAAATTTGGTCCCGCGCCGAAGGTGTAAGCGCCGCCGACAGAGTTCCGGTTGCGCAAGTCTCTCAGGCTTCAGACAGAGGGGCAGGAAGGGTGCACTGTAGCACTCCGATTGCGCTTGTCTGGAGGATGCATGTCTGACGAACCTTTGAAAGAACTATACCTTAAATTGCTGCATGAATCAGCAGGTGCGAAATTCGGCGGATTCGCTGGATGGAACATGCCGCTGTTTTATTCGCTCGGCGTGATGAAGGAACACCTGTTCTGCCGCGAGCAAGCGGGGCTGTTCGACATATCGCATATGAAGTTGTTCATGGTTGAAGGCGAATTCGTCGATGCCATGCTGATGCGGGCCTGCCCGATTGATGCGGCGGCGATTGCGGTCTCGGAATCTAAATACACATTCCTGTTGAACGAAGCGGCGGGCATGATCGATGATCTTATCGTCTCCCGCTTCTCGCCGACGCGGTTTTTGATTGTTGCCAATGCTTCCCGTGCTGTCGTCGATGAACAACGTCTTCGTGCCGTTGCTGACGGGTATGGATGCACTTTAACGCCCTTGGACCGTGTGTTCCTCGCGCTCCAAGGTCCGGCCGCCGCACAAGTCGCCAAAGACATCGGTCTTGACGTCGACGCCCTTACTTTCATGCACGCAGTAGAACTTAACGACGGCGTCATTGCCACACGCTCGGGCTATACCGGCGAAGACGGTTTTGAAATCGCGTTGCCCATGGATAAGGCCGAAGCCTTTGCCCAGAAACTAATCGCCGACCCGCGTGTGGAATGGATCGGCCTCGCCGCCCGCGATTCTCTGCGATTGGAGGCAGGACTATGCCTCTATGGCAATGATATGGATGAAAGCGTTGATCCGGTCAGCGCAGCACTCATCTGGGCCGTGCCAAAGAATATCCGCCAAGGCGGCGGCTTTATCGGTGCGCAGGCCTTTGAGCACATTCTGGCGGCAGGCGCTGCGACTAAGCGCGTCGGGTTGAAACCTGAAGGACGCCAGCCGGTGCGTGGCGGTGCTCTATTGTTTTCCGAAAGCGGCGATCCCATCGGGCGTGTCACGTCCGGCGGCTTCGGCCCTTCCGTTAATCATCCCGTCGCCATGGGTTATGTGCCCAAGGCGCTCGCAACGCCCGGAACTATTGTCTTCGCTGATGTGCGCGGCACCAAGGTTCCCGTTTCCGTCCATCCCCTTCCCTTCACTCCCCACAACTATTTCAGAGGATAAATCATGGCTAAAATCTATTTTACCGACGAACACGAATGGATCCGCGTTGAAGGCACGACCGCGACGGTCGGCATAACCAAATACGCGCAGGAGCAGCTCGGCGATCTGGTTTTTATTGATCTACCAAAGGTCGGCAAAACTGTCACCAAAGGCGGTGCTTCAGTGGTTGTTGAATCCGTCAAAGCGGCATCTGACGTCTACGCCCCGGTTGATGGTCACATTATCGAGGTGAATGACGCAGTCGTCTCTGATCCGCAATTAGTCAATTCCGCGCCTGAGAGCGATGGCTGGCTCTGGAAAATGACCCTCTCTGACCCATCTCAGCTTGAGGGCATGATGGACGAGGCCGCTTATTTGAAGATGGTGGCATAAAGCATGACACAGGCCGCCATTTTTTCCACCCGTCATATCGGGCCGTCCGAGGCTGACCAACGCGAGATGCTGAAGACGCTGGGCATCCCATCCGTCGAGACGCTGATTTCGCAAACTATCCCTGCCCCTATCCGTTTTCATGGCCCGCTAAACTTGCCGGAGGCCTTGAGTGAGGCCGATGCGCTGGACGAACTGCGCAACAAGCTCGACCAGAACCATCCGCTGAAAAGTTTTATCGGCCAAGGCTATCACGGCACCAATGTGCCACCGGTGATCCTGCGCAATCTGTTCGAAAACCCCGCTTGGTACACGGCCTATACGCCCTATCAGGCTGAGATCAGCCAAGGCCGTCTGGAAATGCTGTTTCATTTCCAGACATTGGTTTGCGAATTAACCGGCCTCGATGTTGCATCCGCCTCCTTGCTGGATGAAGCGACCGCTGTTGCGGAAGCCATCGGGATTGCGGTGCGTCATCACAGGAGCGAGCGGGACCGGGTCGTTATTCTCGGTGCGCTGCATCCGCAGACGGTTGATGTGCTGAATACCCGTGCCGAACCGCTCGGGCTGTCAATTGATTGCGAAAACATCGACGACACGGTCGCCGCCGTCATCGTGCCATGGCCGGATACCAACGGTGTCTATCACGACCATGCCAAGAGCATCGCTGCAGCGAAAAAGGCCGGAGCGCTTGTTATCGCTGTCGCTGATCCACTGGCGCTTGTCTTGCTTCAATCACCCGCCAAATGGGGTGCGGATATTGTTGCCGGTTCCATGCAGCGCTATGGCGTGCCGATGGCATTCGGTGGGCCGCATGCCGGTTATCTGGCTTTGACAACCGCGCTTACACGCCTGATGCCGGGCCGTTTGGTTGGTCAATCTCAGGATGCCAAGGGCCGTCCCGGATACCGTCTCGCCTTGCAAACCCGCGAACAACATATCCGACGCGACAAGGCGACGTCCAATATCTGCACGGCGCAGGCTCTGCTCGCCAATATGGCAGTCGCCTATTCGATCTGGCACGGGCCGGAAGGGCTGACGTCAATTGCGAACCAAGTACATGATCTCGCTTCGCGTTTTGCATCCGCTGTCAAAGAAGCCGGATACGAGATTGAAAACAAACCGTTTTTCGATTGCGTGACGGTGAAGACACCAAAAAAAGCGATGGCACTTGCTTCGGAGGCCGAAAAGACCGGTCGCTTCATCCGCGTGCTGGATGCAGACCGTGTCAGCATCTCATTTGACGAGGCCTCCAGCGAAGTGGATGCGTTTGAACTCGCCGAGCTTTTCGGTGCGTCGACGCTTCCTGCTGACGGTGTTGCCAAACTTCCGGCAAAGCGCGACGGGCGTTTTATGACTCAGGCTGTGTTCCATGAGCATCGTTCCGAGACCGAAATGATGCGTTTCTTGCGCAAACTTGCGGACAAGGATTTGGCGCTGGATCGCACCATGATCCCGCTCGGCTCCTGCACAATGAAGCTGAACGCCGCCGCAGAAATGATCCCTGTGTCTTGGCCGTCGATTGCCAATCTGCATCCTTTTGCGCCAGATAAGCATTCGAAGGGTATCCGCGAGATGATCGGCGAACTGGAGGCTTGGCTCTGCGAGATCACCGGCTTTGCCGCTGTCTCGCTTCAGCCCAATGCCGGCAGTCAAGGCGAATATGCCGGGCTTCTCGCCATCCGTGCCTATCATGCGTCCCGCAAGCAAGCGCATCGCACGATCTGCCTCATCCCCTCCTCCGCCCATGGCACCAATCCGGCGAGCGCGGCGATGACCGGGCTCGATGTCGTGGTGGTTCGCTGTACCGATGAAGGCGAGATCGACATGGACGATCTGCGCGGTAAGGCGGCGCATCACGCGGCAAACCTTGCGGCGCTGATGGTGACCTATCCCTCGACGCATGGCGTGTTTGAGCCGACGATCAAAGAGATTTGCTCCATTATTCATGCGCATGGCGGACAAGTCTATCTCGATGGTGCGAACCTCAACGCCATGGTCGGCCTTGCACGTCCGGGCGATATTGGCGCGGATGTCTGCCATATGAACCTCCATAAAACCTTCGCCATCCCGCATGGCGGCGGAGGACCGGGTGTCGGTCCGATTGGTGTCGCAATGCATTTAAAGAAGTTCCTGCCCGGCCATATCAGCCGCAAAACCTGCCATGCTGTTTCTGCCGCCCCGTGGGGCAGCGCCAGCATCTTGGCAATCTCGTGGATGTATATCCGTATGCTTGGCCCGGACGGCGTCAAACGCGCGTCAGAAATTGCCATTCTATCGGCAAACTATGTGTCGAAGAAGCTCGGCGACCATTTCCCGATTGTTTATAAGGGTGCGAATGAACGCGTCGCGCATGATTGTATTCTGGACATTCGCGGCTTCAAGGATGCGAGCGGTGTGGTCGTCGAAGATGTTGCCAAGCGCCTCTTCGATTACGGCTTCCACGCGCCGACCATGTCGTGGCCGGTTGCGGGAACATTGATGGTCGAACCGACTGAATCTGAGCCCAAGCGCGAATTGGACCGCTTCATTGCGGCAATGATTTCCATCGCGGGCGAGATTGAGAAAGTGGCCAAGGGTGAATGGCCGAAGGATGACAATCCCCTCATCAACGCCCCTCATACGGCGGAGGAAGTCATTGGCGACGACTGGGCGCATGCATATTCGCGGAAAATTGCATCAATGCCCGGTGGTGCGGCCCAAGTCGAAACCAAGTATTGGCCGCCGGTGGCGCGGATCGACAACGTCTACGGCGACCGCAATCTCATATGCTCGTGTCCGCCGATGGAGCAACTGGCGAGTTGAATCAAAATGACCGGGATCAATGCCCGGCCGCTTCACCAAAGTAACTCGACTTACAGCGAGGCTAAAAGTTTTTGATTGGCTTTGATGCGCGCATTATCGGGCATCAGGTTTGAGGCTTCTTGAAACAACTTCTTCGCTTCCTTCTTGTTGCCACGCAGCATTTGCGAATAGCCGTAATTGGAAACGATCTGCGCTTGACGGCCGGTAATCTTGAAAAGCTGCTGATAAGCGCGTTCTGCAAAATCAAAACGGCCAAGCTGATCATAGGATGCGGCTAGACCGAGCCAT
>JANOYJ010000281.1:0-2352 GCA_031428815.1 Phyllobacterium sp. | reverse complement strand
GACCCATGTTAATTTAAGGTTTCCTGCCGATTCCAGCTCGACTTTTTTGCTGCCCTCTGACGAGCCGAAATACCAATGCGCGGCCACATCATCGTGCTTGGCAAGCGTATCCGCCAACGCGTCGCGGTCGCCTGTAACAATATTGATAACGCCTGCCGGAACGTCGCTGGTGTCGAGCACTTGATAGAGATCGCAGACGCTGAGAGGTTGGTGCGGTGAAGGCGTGACGACAACGCGATTGCCCATCGCAATGGCCGGAAGCACCAGCGACAGGAAGCCAAGCAGCGGCGCTTCATCGGGACAGGAAATGCCGATGACTTCGTAAGGCTCCGGTAAGGCCAGCGAGAGCATTCGGGAGGCAGGGCCACGCACCGCGCCGTCATATTTATCGGCCCAGGCGGCGTAATACATGATGCGGGCGACGGAGGCTGAAAACTCACGTTTTGCGTCGGCAGAACGTGCGCCGGTGTCGATCAGGCGGCGGACAAATTCGTCGCTGCGCAATTCGAGATTTTCAGCCATGAAGTAGAGAACTTGCGCCCGCTGATGCCCGGTCATATTGGCCCAGCCTTCCGCTTTTTGCGCCGCCTCAACCGCGTTGCGGATGTCTTTGCGATTGCCGAGACCCGCCTCGGTGATGACTTTGCCGCTGGCGTTCAACACGGGATAGGAATAGCCGGAATCGGGCCGCGCCTGTTTGCCGCCGATATAGAGTTTGACAGTACGGTCGAGCATTGCACCGGATGTGTCGCCTTCATCCGGCGTCGGAATGGGCGCATGAACAAATTTGGCGGCGGCGAGCGGCTTGGCCGTTTTTTGCCATGCTGGCACCAAATATTCAAGCATCCCCTCCCTCCCGCCTTCGCGGCCAAAGCCGGATTCCTTGTAGCCACCGAAGCCGACCGCTGCGTCGAAAAGATTGGTCGAATTAATCCAGACCACGCCCGCCTTGACGCTGCGTGCCGCTTCAAAGGCCGTGTCAAGATTTTGCGACCAGATGGATGCGGCAAGGCCGTAGCGCGAATTGTTCGCCAGCTGAATGGCTTCACCGGGTGTGCGAAACGTCGATGAGACAAGCACAGGCCCGAATATTTCCTCCTGCGCCAAAGTCGATCCGGGCGAGACGCCGGTGAATAGGGTTGGCGGGAAAAAGCAGCCTTTCGATTGTAAGAGATCATCTGCCCAACTCGGCTGAAACATTGCCGCGCCGTCGGCAACACCGGCGGTGACTTTCGATGTGATGCTTTCAATTTGAACAGGCGCAATGACCGCACCCATGTCGACTGACTTATCGAGCGGATTGCCAACGCGCAGCGTCTCCATCCGCGCTTTCAGTTTTTCATAAAAGCGCGGCGAGATGCCTTCCTGCACCAAAGCACGGGAGCCGGCGCAGCAGACTTCGCCTTGATTAAACCAGATCGCATCGACCACGCCTTCGATCGCCGCATCGATGTCGGCATTGTCGAAAACGATAAAGGGTGACTTGCCGCCGAGTTCCAGCGAGAGCTTCTTACCGGATCCCGCCGTCTGTTTGCGCAAGATACGGCCCACATCGGTCGAGCCGGTAAAGGCAAGTTTATCGACATCTTTGTGACCCGCGATAAAACCTCCCGTCGATCCATCGCCATTGACAATGTTGAACACACCCGCTGGCAATCCCGCCTCATTGCAAATTTCGGCGAAAGCATAAGCGGTGAGCGGCGTGTGTTCGGCGGGTTTCAAAACCACCGTGCATCCGGCAGCGAGCGCGGGCGCGACTTTCCATGCCAGCATAAGGAGCGGGAAGTTCCATGGAATGATCTGGCCGCAAACACCGGCGGCGACATGGTTTGGGAATTGCTCATCGCGCAACTCCGCCCAACCGGCATGATGGTAGAAGTGCCGTGCGACCAGAGGAATGTCGATGTCGCGGGTTTCGCGGATGGATTTGCCGTTATCAATGGTTTCCAAAACAGCGAGAAACCGCGCATGTTTTTGCACTTGTCTTGCCAGTGCATAGAGATGGCGGGCGCGTTGATTGCCGGTGAGCGCTGACCATTTCTTGAACGCAACGCCTGCGGCAGCCACGGCAGCATCGACATCCCTGCTCGAGCCAATCGCGACCTCACCCAACACATCGCCATTGGCTGGGTTCATTGCCTTGAACGTCTTCGACTTTCCAAGCGGAGTAAACTTGCCATTGATGAAATGACCAAAGCCTGCTTTGTGACCGGCAAGCCATGTTTTTACATGGCTGTCCTATTCCGGTGCCGGACCATATTCCTTGCTTTTCAATATATCTGTGATCGTGTTCATGACGTTCTCTCAGGAAATGCCGTGGCGGTCGTAGGCGGAATAGCGACCCGTCACATA
>JANOYJ010000280.1:0-8424 GCA_031428815.1 Phyllobacterium sp. | reverse complement strand
GCCCTTGGACAAAAAACCGCTCGCGCCCCGCATCCCGGTCAACGCCTTTGGCGATACCAATCGCAGTGACTTTGTCGGCAATCCCAAGCTCACCGAGCATCTTTCGCACCACGCTCATCTGGCCGGGCCCGCCGTCAATGAACACCAGATCAGGCCAAGCGGGAAAGCTGTCGTCGCTGATAATTTCCTTCTCGCCGTCTTCATCCATATTTTCTTTGATAAGCCGACCGAAGCGCCGCTCCATCACCTCTTTCATCATGCCAAAATCATCGCCCGGGGTAATCTCGGTCGAGCGGATGTTGAATTTGCGATACTGACCTTTGACAAACCCTTCCGGTCCGGCAACGACCATGGCACCGACCGCATTCGTGCCCATAATGTGCGAATTGTCATAGATCTCGACCCGTTGCGGTGCTTTTTCGAGACCAAAAGTCTTGGCAATCCCCTCCAGCAGCGCTTTCTGTGAAGCAGTCTCAGCGAGCTTGCGCCCCAAGGCCTCGCGGGCATTGGTCGTGGCGTGCTCGATCAGATCTTTCTTTTCGCCCCGCTGCGGCACGGCAATCTCAACCTTGCGTCCAGCATGGGCAGAGAGAGCCTCAGCGATCAAAGCCTGTTCTTCGACCTCATGCGACAACAGGATGAGGCGCGGGCAGGGCTTGCCGTCATAGAATTGCGCGAGAAATGGTCCCAACACCTCCGCTTCGGTGAGCGTGGCGTCCGCACGGGGAAAATAAGCTCGGTTGCCCCAGTTCTGCCCGGTGCGAAAAAAGAAAATCTCAATGCAAGTCATACCGCCATCCTGAACGACAGCGAACACATCTGCCTCATCAACGCCCTGCGGATTAATGCCTTGATGACTGGTCACGTGCGACAGCGCCGACAACCGGTCGCGGTAAATCGCGGCGCGTTCGAATTCCATGTTCTCTGATGCAGATTGCATCGCTTCGGACAAGGTCGTCTTGATGACTTGGCTGCGCCCCGACAAGAACGCCTTCGCCTCACTCACCAACTTGGCGTAATCCACCGCTGAGGTTTCATGGGTGCAGGGACCGGAGCAGCGTTTGATTTGATACAATAGACAAGGCCGCGAGCGGTTTTCGAAGAAGGAATCGGTGCAAGTCCGAATAAGAAACGCCCGCTGCAGTGCATTAATGGTCCGGCTTACCGCACCTGCGGAAGCGAACGGTCCGAAGTAATCACCCTTGCGTCCCTGCGCACCGCGATGCTTGAAAATGCCGGGTGAGGCGTGGTCGCCCGTGATTAGAATATAGGGAAACGACTTATCGTCACGTAGCAGCACATTAAAGCGTGGTCGCAAGCGTTTGATAAGATTCGCTTCCAAGAGAAGCGCCTCAACTTCGGTGCGGGTTGTTACGAACTCCATGGACGCCGTTTCGCGTACCATCCGCGTCAACCGGTTGGAATGCACCCGACCTTGGGCATAGGACGTGACGCGCTTTTTAAGGCTCCTCGCCTTACCGACATAGAGCACATCGCCTGCCGCATTCATCATGCGGTAGACGCCTGCACTGTTCGGCAGCCGCGTCACGAGTTCTTGGATAAGTTCCGCACCGCTCTTGCCTTCAATCTTGGCGAGTTCCGAGTGCCAGTCAAATCCGGCCGGATCATATTCGTTGTCAACGAGTTCCTCGACGTCTTCGACATCTTCCGGCGGCAAGTCTCCCCCGGAGCTCTTCCCGGATGCGCTCATTCGACAATCCCCGACAGATCCGGCGTCTCCCAAGCCAAGTGCTGCCCACCATCCAACGCAATCATCTGCCCGGTCACAGATTTTGCCGACCAAAGATAGCGGATCGTCGCGCCAAATTCATCAAGCTCCGGCCCACGCCCCAAGAGTAACCCTTTTGTCTGCAAAGCAAAATCTTCCTCGCTCTGCCTGAAATTCGGCAAGGTCGGTCCGGGACCAATGGCGTTGACCCGGATGCGGGGGGCGAACGTCTGCGCCATGGTCCGCGTCGCTGCCCAAAGCGCTGCTTTCGACAAAGTGTAGGAGTAAAATCGAGGAGTCAGCTTCCAGACCCGCTCGTCGATAATGTTGACGATCAACCCCTCCCGGCCCTTTGGCAATTGCGCAGCAAAAGCCTCCGCCAAAAAGCTCGGCGCTTTCACATGAAGCGCAAAATGCCGGTCGAAGGTCTCTTCATTCAACGCATCGGCGGTATCGTCATCGAATATCGACGCATTGTTAACGAGGAGGGAAATCGGACCAAGCAGCCCGTGCGCGTCCGGTATCAGGCGTTTCACCTCGTTCATTGCAGTCAAATCGGCAGAAATGACGATTGCCGATCCAGCGGCAGCGTTGATTGTTGCCGAAAGCGCCTCGGCCTCTTCGGTCGAGCCATTGCAATGAATCACCACGCCAAAACCATGCGCCGCCAAATCCTCGACAATCGCACGACCAATCCGGCGCGATCCGCCAGTCACAAGGGCAATGGGTCTAGTGGTCATAGATGCGCCAGTCTGTTTCGGATTCGCTTTGCTCACATATAGCGTCATTCGCCGTCAAATAAAGAAACCCGCAAGACGGCTGCGCGTGTTGCTGACACAAGTTTGCCATTAATCCTTTAGTAACCAGAAACAAATTGTGAGCCTTTGGCCTCATTATTTCCCTAATTTAAGCACGCGACCGCCCCATTGCCGTGTGAAGTTTCCACGCGGGACGGGACACCCGGCCAAGCGCTGTCGTGCTGGCTGAATTAATTTAGGAGTAGAGTAATGACACATATCAAAATTCTGGGGATAGCCATGCTTGGCTTTTGCGCCGCAACGGGTTTTGCCCGCGCAGCTGACATGATTGATGAAACACCTCAAGCGCCGGAAGCTAATTTCGAAGAGACTGCGAAGGCTGGTTGGGCAGGCGGTTATGGCGGTCTTTACGGCGGCTATGGCAAGGGTAAATTCGGCGATGGCGTTTCAATTGACGCGAGCGGCTTTCAAGGTGGAGCCTTTGCCGGTGCCAATATGCAGTCCGGCCCGATTGTCTATGGTTTGGATGCTGATGTCGGCTACGGTGGTGCAAAAGGCACGTCCGGCGGCGTGACAGCGAAAAAGGGTATCAACGGAGCTCTTCGCGCCCGTCTGGGTTACGATGTCGGCCCCGCTTTGATCTATGGCGCAGCCGGTGGAACCCTCGCCCGCGTCAATGCCAATGATGGTGTTGTCGATGAGACCCGTGCGCTTCTGGGCTATACGGTAGGTGCAGGCATCGACGCCAAGCTGACCGACAAGGTTTTTGCCCGTGGCGAATATCGCTACAATTCTTACGCCGGCAAGAACTATGCTCTGACCGCACCGACAGAAGTTGATCTCAAACAACATGAAGTGCGCCTCGGCGTCGGCCTTCAGTTCTAGAACTTAGGACTGAGACCCTTCAGAGAAGCAGCCGGGGAAACCCGGCTGTTTCTATTTAGGCAGCATGTCGGCAAGTTGGGGAAACTTATCGCTAAATTTCTTCAGCCAGCGTTTCAGCTTTGGTCGTCCCTTCGACCACTCAGGAAAGCGCAGACCTAAATAACCAAGACACGCCGCCAGCGCGATATGCCCGGCATGGATTTTCACCGGCAGTTTCGGCGTATTCGCCTCTAAATGATCCAGCCCGCGTGTGACCTTCGACCATTGCTTGTCTATCCATGGTTGGTAGATTTTCTCTTCCGGCCGCAAACGACGCTCGTAGATACAGGCAACGGCGCAATCGCTAATCCCGTCCGCCAGCGATTCCAACATTTCCGCCTCAAGGCGCTTATCGGCATTTTTCGGTAATGCCTTGCCGCCGGAAGCCCGGTTGAGGAACTGCGTGATGACCTTGGAGTCAAACACGCCCTTGCCATCGTCCGTGACCAGCGCCGGTATCTTACCAAGCGGATTCGCCGCAACAAGATCGGCGGGGACATCGTCTGTTTTGGTTAAAACCGGTTCGAACGCGTAGCCCACATACGCCGCGACCATCCGGGCCTTGGAGGCAAAGGGGGAGGCGGGTGAATAGAGAATCTTTGGCATGAGATGTCCTTATCGGGCAGGGGGCATTTCCACACTATTGGCGCGGCAGGCTTTGCGGTCAACTTCGTTGCATTCGCGAAAGTCCAAGTCCTTCGTCATGCAAATGCGGACTTCCGTCAAATAGCGCCTGTCGCAAATTGCGGCAAACCCCTTGGCATTCATGGCGGGATTTGCTTGCAAAAAAGCGGTTTCGACTCTGTTGGGAGCAATGCCGATACCGCTTGTCATCTGCCGGAATTGATCAGGGATACGAATCTTTCTCACGGCCTCCAGCAGCGTATCGAAATAGTCCCGCTGGCTTAGGCCGGAGCACGTTCCATGCTTGCGCCATTCGTGCCGGGCAAGACCGGAGGATGGTAACACCTCTCTGATGTCGCGCAAAATTTCGCGATGCACGCCCTGCGCCTCACCGATAGCGCAATCCTGCGGCGATCCGCGCTCATGCTGTGGCCACAGACCATGCACGGTGAAACCGAAGGGCCGCGCCACGCCACATTGTTGGGGATCAGCATCGCTGCCCTTGGAGGCGCAATAACTTGGCGACCATGACAGTGCGAGTATATAAAAATCAAAATCGGATTGGTTCACTGAAAAGTCCGTTTCGCGTGTCTTTTGCGAAACAACCACCACCTCTGGGTCATTCAAGCGGCTGAGACCGCTCTCATCCTTGCCAAAATATGCCACCAGCGCCGCCATAAGGATAATGGCCGCAAGGCGTATGAGATTTCGTGCCAACAGGAGTTATCGCAGAATGCGGCAGGCATTGTTGTAGACATTCCAGCGGTCAAAGCCCGACAGACAGAATTCCACATTATCACCAATCGAGGCAAAGCCGACACCGCGCTCAATCAGATACCAAAGCGTCCGCTCGCGGCCGTCTGACAGCGTCACAGTCGCCCCGCAATAACGCCGCGCAATCGGGCGATTCTCGCGCTTATCCAAATAGCGATGCTCGTGCACACGGTCATACGCCGAAATGGCCAACGACTTGTAATGATGCACTTCACGCGCCTGCGTGCGGAACTTCGATGAAATTCGGTTCAGAACGCTTGCATCATCACAGGCCAAGGCCTCTCGATCTGAATGCAGCCAGCCGGCATGAGCGGGGAGAGTTGGAACCGCAAGAAGCGGAAGCGCCAATGCGCATGACAAAAAGCCTGCGAGGAAAGGACGGGACATGTCGGGCTCCGAAGAGGAATCTGGTTGGGCGCAGTGTCGTCGCTGCCAATGAGTTGGTCAAGCGCCGCTCGCTAAAGATGACGATCAAAATCCATGTGCTGGTGCAATATGCGCACGATATCGATTTTATCAATTCCAATTTTGTAGAACATGACATGTGATCCCACCGGATATTTGCGATATCTTTCGCGTATTTCGCTGCAGTCGCGTCCGACCTCTGGATTCTCACCCATGGTGAGCGAAGCTGACTGCAACACTCGCATATAGTTTTCTGCTTGGTCGACGCCCCATTTATCAAGCGTGGCCTCCCAGATCCTATCGATATCGGCCTGTGCATCCGGAGAAAAGACGCATCTCATCACGCGGCCTTTATATTATGTCGCTTCTCCTTAATGAAAGCGTCAAAATCAAAGGGAGTGGGGGGTCCGCTATTTTCTCCCTGTATCAAAGCTGCGCGAAGGGCTGCCAAATGCGCTTCGCGTTCCTCAAGAACCCGGAGACCGGCACGAACCACATCGCTGGCACTGCCATAGCGCCCTTTATCGACCTGGGAATCTATAAATCTGTTGAAGTGATCGCCAAGGCTAAACGAAGTATTTTTGTGAGCCGCTTTTTCCATGGATGAATGATATGAAAATTTGGTACAGGCTGCAAGAGGCAGATTTTGCCTACTCCCCCGCAATCCAATCCAGCCTGAACGCCGCTCCGGAATCCTCCGCCAAAGCATCCGTCAGCACTGGCAGGATCACCTTCAACTCCTCGACCAACGTAAAGGGCGGATTGACCACGATCATGCCTGACCCATCCAACTGCGGCTCATCGCTCGCACCGCGAATACAGAGCTCAATGCGTAACACTTTTGCTATGCCGCTCTCGGCCAAAGCCGAATGAAACTTCGCCACGCCCTTGCGATCCTTCACCGGATACCACAGCGCATAAATCCCGCCCGGCCAGCGGCTATGGGCTTTTTGCAAACCCTCGACCAGCCGCTCAAACTCGCCCGGTTCCTCAAACGGCGGATCGATCAGCACCAACCCGCGCTTTTCTTTCGGGGGCAAATGCGCACCGAGCGAAAGCCATCCGTCCAATTCAATGACGCGAGTTTGGAAATCATCGGCAAAGGCCTTGGCCAATAGTTTGGCATCTTTCGGGTGCAATTCAATCGCGGTGAGCCGGTCCTGCTTGCGCAGAAGATAGCGCGTGATTTTGGGTGAACCGGGATAGGTCTTCAGCGCCTCCGAACCATTCACGGCCTGCACCGCATGGATATAAGGCTGCAAAAGATCATTCGCTGCCACCGGGGTATTCAACAGCTTCTCAATACCGCCATGCCATTCGCCCGTCCGCGCCGCATCGCCTTCGGTGAGCAGATAGATGCCACTCCCCGCATGAGTATCGATGACGCGGAATGCTTTGTCTTTGAGCTTCAGATACTCAATAATTCGTGTCAAAACGATGTGCTTCATCACATCAGCGAAGTTTCCTGCATGAAAAGAATGGCGATAATTCATGCGCCACTTTTTCCATGCGGGCTGAGATCCCGCAAGTCATGTTTACTTGGATGAGCAAATCACTTTAGCGTCGACCACGACAGGGATGACGCATGTCGGGAACAGTGGTGCAGATTGTGCTGGTCGGTGCCTTGCTGCATCGGGCCAATCGGTCTTTCTATTGGGCGCGCGCGTCAGCCTCTGGCGCTGGCTCGGTGTCGCCATCATCTGCTGCGGCGTCGCTGTCATCCGCATTGCATGAATGCGCGCGATGCATACATCACTATTCTTGGATTATCGGCCCCTACACAAGCTGGAAGGATCGGGCTAGGCTGCGGTCATGAACCAAGCGCTCAAACACACAATCGGCCATTCCACCTGCCCGCACGACTGCCCGTCAGTGTGTGCGCTGGATGTCGAATTGCTCGACAACAAAACCATCGGCCGCGTCCATGGTGCGAAAGACCAGACTTATACCGCAGGAATCATCTGCGCCAAAGTCGCCCGTTACGCCGAGCGCATTCATCATCCAGACCGGTTGCTGAAGCCGTTGATTCGCAAAGGCGCAAAAGGCGAAGGGCGTTGGCAGGAGGCGACTTGGGAGGCCGCATTGGACCTCGTGGCTGAGAAGTTTCTCGCTGCCGAACGCGAGTTCGGCTCCGAAAGTATCTGGCCTTATTTCTATGCCGGAACTATGGGCCTCGTGCAGCGCGACGGGATCAACCGCCTGCGCCACGCCAAGCGCTATTCTTTCATGTTTGACTCGATTTGCACCAACCCGGCCTGGACCGGCTGGTTTGCGGGAACGGGCAAGCTCGCCGGTGTCGACCCGCGCGAGATGGCGAAGTCCGACTGCGTGGTCATTTGGGGCACCAATGCGGTGGCGACGCAAATCAACGTAATGACCCATGCGATCACAGCCCGTAAAGAGCGCGGTGCGAAGATCGTCGTCATCGACATTTACCGCAATGACACGGTCGCACAAGCTGATTTAAGTCTCATCTTGAAGCCCGGCACCGATGGCGCACTTGCGGCCGCCGTCATGCACATCCTGTTCCGCGATGGCATGGCGGACCGGGCTTACATGGAGAAATACACTGACGACCTCAAAGGGCTTGAAGCACATCTTCAAACCAAAACGCCTGAATGGGCTTCAGCGATCACAGGTCTCAGCGTTGAAGAAATCACCGCCTTCGCGCATTTGGTGGGCAAAACCCAACGCACCTTCTTCCGCCTCGGCTACGGCTTTTCGCGTCAGCGCAACGGTGCGCCAAACATGCATGCCGCGCTGTCGATTCCCGCAGTCTGCGGTCATTGGCAATATGAGGGGGGCGGGGCGTTTCATTCCAACTCCGGGATATTGAAGCTCAACACCACGGAGCTTGAAGGCGATAAAATGGCCGATGCCAATCTTCGCCATCTCGACCAGTCCAAAATCGGTCGCGTCCTAACGGGCGACACGGACTCGCTGAATGGCGGGCCGCCGGTCAAGGCCATGCTGATTCAGAACACCAATCCCGCCAATGTCGCGCCGGAGCAACGCTTGGTGAAACGCGGGCTTTCGCGCGAGGATCTATTCGTCGCGGTCCATGAGCAATTCATGACAGACACTGCCCAACTCGCCGACGTTGTTCTGCCCGCCACGATGTTTCTGGAACATGACGATATTTATAAAGGCGGCGGACACCAACATATCTCGCTTGGTCCCAAACTGATCGACGCGCCGGACGGACCGAAG
>JANOYJ010000279.1:0-5252 GCA_031428815.1 Phyllobacterium sp. | reverse complement strand
CAGGCGGGCGGCTTTTATTCTGAAAGCGAATTTGATGTGCACGGCCTTGTAAACCGACACAAGGACCGGCGCTTTCTTGAACTTGGACGCTCTTGCGTTCTGCGCGATTATCGCTCCAAGCGCACTGTGGAGCTGCTTTGGCAAGGCATCTGGGCCTATTGCCGCCTGCACAGCATTGATGTCATGTTCGGATGTGCGTCGTTTCCCGGTGTAGTCCCGGCGCGGCATGCATTGCCGCTCTCGTTCCTCCATCACCATGCGCGGTCAGAGGGTAAATGGCGTGTTGAGGCACTCACTGAACGCACATCGCCAATGGATTTGGTTCCTTTAGAGGCAATCGACATGAAAGCTGCGGTTTCCGCCATGCCGCCGCTCGTAAAAGGCTATCTGCGTCTTGGTGCGAAGTTTGGCGACGGGGCGGTTGTTGACCATGAGTTTGGCTCGACGGACGTGTTCGTCATTGTGCGGACCGAAGAAATTTCTGACCGCTATCTCAATCATTATGGCGCTGAGGCGACGCGCTTCGCTTAGAGGCGTATGTCGATTCTTCGAATCCTTGATCACCTTCGGACGGAAAACCGGTGCCCACATTTCCTGAAATGGTTTAGGTGCTCGCCAAATACGCGGCAATCGCTGACATATTCACAATGTCAGAATCCTTGGCCCCGAGCGAGACAATCTGAACCGGCTTATCAAGCCCGACCAGAAGCGGTCCGATCACCATTGAGCCGCCAAGCTCTTGCAACATCTTTGTCGAGATCGACGCGGAGTGAAACGCGGGCATGACCAAGACGTTCGCCGGACCTGACAGGCGACAGAACGGGTATTGCTCCATCGCGCGGGCATTCAGCGCCACATCTGCGGCCATCTCGCCATCGTACTCAAAATCCACACGGCGTTTGTCGAGGATTTTCACCGCCTCTTGAATGCGCTCTGCGCGTTCGCCCGGCGGGTGGCCGAAAGTGGAATAGGCGAGCAGTGCCACGCGCGGCTCATAACCCATGCGCCGCGCCATGCCTGCGGCCTCTTCAGCAATATCCGCCAGTTCCTCAGAGGACGGCATGTCATGGACGGCGGTATCGGCAACCAAGACAGTCCGGCCTCTGCACAAAGCCAGCGATACGCCGATGACGCGGTGCCCGGGTTTATGATCGATGGCATGGCGGATATCATCGAGCGCCGTTGAGTAGTTGCGCGTCACGCCCGTGACCATCGCATCCGCATCGCCGAGCGCCACCATGCAGGCGGCGAAATGGTTGCGGTCATTATTGATAAGGCGCTGGCAATCGCGGAAGAGGTAGCCTTTGCGCTGCATCCGCTCATAGAGATGGTCGGCATAGGCGGTGTTGCGCGTCGAAAGCTGCGCGTTGACGACGGAAATGCCCTTGCGGTCAAGATCGAGACCGGCATTGAGCGCGGTATCGGCGATGCGCTTTTCGCGGCCAATAAGTATGGCGTCACCAAGGCCTTGATTGACGTAGGAAACAGCGGCGCGCATGACCTGCTCTTCCTCGCCTTCGGCAAACACCATGCGCTTCGGCTGACGGCGAACGCGGTCGTAAATGCGTTGCAGCGTTGAGGCAATAGGGTCGCGGCGGGCGGAGAGTTCGCGGGCATAAAGCTCCAGATTGGCAATCGGTTTTCGCGCTACGCCGCTTGCCATGGCGGCTTTTGCCACGGCAACAGGAATTGCCGAGATCAAGCGCGGATCGAACGGGACGGGGATGATATAGCTTGGGCCGAATTTCGGACGATTGCCTTGATAGGCGGCGGCGACTTCATCCGGCACGTCTTCGCGCGCCAATTCAGCCAAGGCATTGGCGGCGGCGATTTTCATGTCTTCATTGATCGTTGTGGCGCGGACATCCAGAGCGCCGCGGAAAATGTACGGAAAGCCCAGAACATTGTTGACCTGATTGGGATAGTCAGAGCGTCCAGTCGCCACGATAGCGTCACCGCGAATCTCGGCGGCTTCTTCCGGTGTGATTTCGGGATCGGGATTGGCCATCGCGAAGATGATCGGGTTCTTGGCCATGGAGCGTATCATATCAGCAGAAAACGCACCTTTGGCTGATAGCCCTAGGACGACATCCGCCCCGTTCATCGCATCAGCCAGCGAACGGGCATCCGTCGGGGCGGCATGGGCAGCCTTCCATTGGTTCATGCCTTCGAGGCGGCCCTGATAGACCACGCCCTTGGTATCGCACAAAAGGATATTGTCGGATTTGAAGCCCATCGCCTTGATGAGTTCGATACAGGCAATGCCGGCCGCACCCGCGCCATTGCAGACGAGCTTGGTCGTTTTCATATCACGCCCGGTCAAATGCAGCGCGTTGATAAGACCGGCAACAGCGATGATGGCAGTGCCGTGCTGATCGTCGTGAAAGACCGGAATATCCATCAGCTCGCGCAAGCGGCTTTCGATGATGAAACATTCAGGGGCTTTGATGTCTTCAAGATTGATGCCACCAAAAGAAGGGCCAAGAAAGCGCACGCAGTTGATAAACTCATCGGCGTCTTCCGTGTCGACTTCCAGATCAATTGAATCCACATCGGCGAAGCGTTTGAATAAGACGGCTTTGCCTTCCATCACGGGCTTTGACGCAAGTGCGCCGAGATTTCCGAGGCCTAAAATGGCAGTGCCATTGGAAATAACCGCAACCATATTGCCTTTGGTCGTGTAGTCATACGCTTTGGACGGATCTTCCGCGATGGCCAGGACCGGCACGGCAACACCCGGCGAATAGGCAAGCGACAGATCGCGCTGCGTGGCCATGGGCTTTGTCGGTGTAATCTCAAGTTTGCCCGGGCGCCCGCGCGAATGGAACTCGAGTGCCTCATCCGCTGTCACGGAAGGCGTGGTTCTTTCTGGTTTCTCACTGGCAAGCTTGTCGCTGGGCATAAAGGCGTTTCCACATTTGTCTTTGGTTTTCTGCCAAGGTAGACAGACGCGGCGGGGGCTGTAAACCCGTGAAAACTTGAAACAGCTTTCAATTCTCAAATTGATGTCACAATGGACTTCATCGGCAGGACGACGCGTGGCCATTAAGATCGAACAAAACAGCGACAGCCGGGCGACGCCGATGATTGAACAGTTCATCGACATCAAATCGGCGAATATGGATTCGCTGCTGTTTTATCGCATGGGCGATTTCTACGAGATGTTCTTTGATGACGCCGTTATTGCCTCGAAGGCACTCGGCATTACGCTCACCAAACGCGGCAAGCACTTAGGCGAAGACATTCCGATGTGCGGCGTGCCGGTGCATGCGGCGGATGATTATTTGTCGAAGCTGATTTTGCAAGGCTATCGCGTCGCCGTATGCGAACAAATAGAAGACCCGGCGGAGGCCAAGAAGCGAGGGGCAAAATCGGTCGTTAAGCGCGATGTCGTCCGGCTGGTGACGCCCGGCACAATAACCGAGGAAAAACTGCTGGACCCCGGCGAAGCCAGCTACTTCATGGCACTCGGTCGCGTGCGCGGGGCGGGGCCGAATGGCTTGGCTCTGGCGTGGATTGATATTTCGACGGGTATTTTCCGGGTGGCCGAAACGGGATTGGATCGGTTGGTTTCGGATGTCCTGAGAATTGATCCGCGCGAAGTCATCGTGGCGGAGCCGGTGTTTCACGATCCTGATTTCAAGCAAGTATTTGATATTCTGGGGCGCATTGTGCGTCCGGAGCCACCCTCATTGTTCGATAGCGCCACGGCGGAAAACCGCATCACCCGCTATTTCGGCGTCGCGACTTTGGACGGATTCGGCACGTTTTCCCGCGCCGAAATTGCAGCTATTTCCGGTGCCATCGCCTATGTCGAAAAAACCCAGTTTGCCGAGCGCCCGCCCTTGCAGCGCCCGGAACGGCAAGCGGCAAGCACCACGCTTTTCATCGACCCTTCGACACGCGCCAATCTTGAACTGACCCGCACTCTGTCCGGCGAGAAGAATGGCTCCCTGTACCGCGCCATCGACCGGACGTTGACCGGCGGCGGCGCGCGTTTGCTGGGCGAGCGGCTGATGTCGCCGCTGACAGACGCTGAAGCGATCAATCAGAGGCTCGATTCGGTTTCTTATTTGCTCCACGAGGGGCGTCTCTCAGACCGTTTGCGCGAACAGTTGAAGCATATCCCGGACATGCCACGCGCTTTGTCACGCATTGGACTTGGACGTTCCGGCCCGCGTGACTTGGATGCGATGCGGCAGGGGATTTCCACCGCCTTGCATATCCGTGACCTGTTTGCGGATACGCTCTTGCCAGATGAACTTGGCTTGGCCCTCGCCAATCTTAGCGCCCTGCCGGTCGCCGTAGAGCGCCATCTTGCCTCTGTGCTTGCGGATGAGCTGCCGCTGTTGAAGCGCGATGGCGGGTTTGTGCGCAAGGGTTATCATGCCGAACTCGACGAATTGAAAGCATTGCGCGACCAGTCGCGGCGCGTGATTGCCGAAATGGAGGGCGAGTTTCAGGCCGAGACCGGCATTAAATCGCTGAAAATCCGGCATAATAACATTCTGGGGTATTATATCGAAGTCACCGCCAACCACGCCGACACGATGAACGGCACGGATGCGGCGAAGGCGCGGTTTATTCACCGGCAAACCATGGCCAATGCCATGCGCTTCACAACGGTGGAACTCGCCAAGCTCGAAGAAAAAATCGCCAATGCGGCAGGACGCGCGCTTGATATTGAGCTGGCGATTTTCGATGCTCTGGCTGAGGAAGTCATCGCTGACGCTGATGCCATAAGGGTCGGCGCTGCGGCGTTAGCGACATTGGATGTCTCGCGCGGGCTGGCGGAGCTTGCCGAGGAACAGGGCTATTGCCGCCCGATGGTTGATGGCTCGTTGAGTTTCGCCATCGTGCAAGGCCGCCATCCCGTCGTCGAACAAGCGCTCAGAAAAGCGGCGGCGCAGCCCTTTGTTTCCAATGATTGCGACCTTTCGCCGGAAGGCGATGCCAAGGCCGGGGCGATTTGGCTGATTACCGGGCCGAATATGGGCGGTAAATCTACTTTTTTGCGCCAAAACGCGCTGATCGCGATCATGGCCCAGATGGGCTCGTTTGTGCCTGCGGGCGCGGCGCATATCGGTGTTGTCGACCGGTTGTTTTCCCGTGTCGGCGCGTCGGATGATTTGGCACGGGGGCGCTCCACCTTTATGGTCGAAATGGTCGAGACCGCTGCAATCCTCAATCAAGCCAGCGAGCGCTCACTGGTTATTCTCGATGAAATCGGGCGCGGGACGTCGACCTTTGAC
>JANOYJ010000278.1:0-2641 GCA_031428815.1 Phyllobacterium sp. | reverse complement strand
GGCATGACGAGCGTTATCATCGCGTTTGTGACCTATCTCTGGTCACGGACCCCTGTGCCAAGTCTTTATGCGCGCATTGGCTTTGCCCTCATTATCGGTGGAGCAATCGGTAATTTCATTGATCGCGTGACGCTTGGTTATGTCATTGATTATGTTCTGTTTCATACGCCAGTCTGGTCATTTGCGGTGTTCAATCTGGCCGATGCGTTCATCACGTTGGGTGCCGTTATGATCTTATTTCAAGAGATCGTGGACTGGCGCAAAACGTCATCAAATTCAGCGCAATGATTAAAAGTGTAATGGTTCGGCCAAAACTTCCCTAAAGGGGTTGTGTTAGGTTTTGCTCATGCAGATGACAAAGCAAAAGGCCGGGAACAGAGGCGCGGTAAGAAGCCGTCAGCGTGTGATCGCACCCGCCTTAGTTCCGTCGCAGGAGGCTCTGAGCGTCAAACCACATGCGTCGCGGCTCGGTCTTGCGACAACGATCAATCTTGCCGCGTCTCTGACTGTGATCTCGCTCTGGCTTTGGACGCTTTTTCTGACCAGAAATCCAACAATTCTGTTTATCTCGTCGGCTGTTCTCGCCAGCGCCCTGTCGGTTTTTATTGCGATCCGCTCGGCACGCACCGCCGTCGACTGGCAATCCTCGCTTTCTGGCCTCACGCAGCAAAACGAACAGCTGTCTGACCGTATCTGGGAGCTATCAGAAACCGGTGAGAAATCACGCGGAATTTTTGATGCGCTCGGGGATCTTGTGGTCCATCAGGATTACGACGGTCGCATCGTCTATGCCAATGAGAATTTCCGCGCCGTCACCCGTCATCGCGGTCAGGAACCTGTCGGATTGAAACTGGCGGATTTCGGCATCATGCCGCGCAAGCTCGATGATGCGCAGATTTTTGCCACCTGCGATGCCGAAATGAATGATCGCTGGTATTCATGGGCGGAGTTTTCGGCGCGTGATGAAGTAACGGGAGCAACCTATCGACAAGCAGTCGCGCGGGATATCACAACACATAAAATCTCCGAAACCTCACTCATCGAAGCGCGTGAAAAAGCCGAGGCGGCAAATCTTGCCAAGTCGCAATTTCTGGCAACAGTGAGCCATGAAATCCGCACGCCGCTTAATGGCATAACCGGTATGGCACGCTTGCTAGCGGATACGCCGCTCACCAATGAACAGCGCACCTATGTGCAGGCCGTCATTACATCCGGTAATTCTCTGCTGGGACTTATCGAGGACATACTCGACTTTTCCAAGATCGAGGCGGGGCGTTTTGACATTGAGCCGGAGACGGTGCGGCTGCGCGATTTCGCTGAAAATCTCGTCGAGCTGATGGCTTCCCGCGCGTTTGCCAAAGGCATCGGCATCGCGCTGCACATTGCCAAAGGCACGCCAGATTTGATCGACATCGATCCGTTGAGACTACGGCAGGCCTTGCTCAATCTCCTTGGCAATGCGGTCAAGTTTACGGACAATGGCGGCGTTGTATTGAATATCTCCACCAATACGGATCAATCGCTTTCATTCACCGTCTGTGATACCGGCCCCGGCATACCATTGCGAGAGCAGGAGCGGATTTTTCAGGAGTTCGAGCAGGCCGATACCAGCAGCACACGGCGCTATGGCGGCGCTGGTCTTGGCCTTGCCATCACGCGCCGGATTGCCAGCGCGATGAATGGGTCCATCTCTGTCGTCAGCGAAAATGGCAATGGCGCGGCATTTACATTGCGTGTGCCGGTCGCCAGCTCAACATCGGAGCCATTTGACCGCACCCGTCTTTCGAATATCAATGCCGTACTCTTGATGGAACCCGATATCGAAGCAGAAGCACTGGCGGCCACCGTTAGCGCCGAGGGAGGCACCCTTACCGTTGTCAATTCTATCAGGGATTTGGCTGGCGTCTCAGCACCGATCCTGATTGTTGACACAGCCACCGCTGAGCGCATTCTGCCGGACCATACGGACTTGCTTGATACCTTTAGCGACAAGATCATTTTAATCGAGCCGAAAGATCGCGGTGCCTTGCCGGCTTATCGTGCCAACGGTTTTGATGCCTTCTTGGCTCGGCCCGTGCGGTTGGAAACATTGGTGCGGGTGCTGAACGGACATATCGGCGGCGTGGTTCAAGCGTCGGCGAGTGAGGGAATATCAGGGACCAATCTTAAATCTGCCGCGAGAAAGCTGCGCATATTGCTCGCCGAGGACAATGACATTAACGCTTTGCTGGTCAAAGCCGCATTGGAGCGGGCGGGCCACGAGGTCGTGCGCGTTAAGGATGGGCTATCTGCCGTTAACTGCGCGGTTTCCCGCCATGGTGAGTTCGACGCCATCCTGATGGACCTGCATATGCCGGAAATGGACGGCATGGACGCCATTGCTGCCATTCGCACGGCTGAAGAAGAAAAGTCGGCTAAGTCCACACCCATTCTGGTTCTTACAGCCGACGGTCAGGCCGAGACCGAAGCGGCGGCGCGTGGTGTGGGCGGTACCGGGTTCATTACCAAGCCGGTTGATCCATTCCGGCTCTTGACGATTGTGGAAGAGGCGGTGCAGGGGTAAATCACCTGCCTTATTCCTGCCGTTCCAACGTCATTGTCCTGTAGCACAAATCAACTAATTCGACGCCGGTCATCATTC
>JANOYJ010000277.1:0-3151 GCA_031428815.1 Phyllobacterium sp. | reverse complement strand
CACGGGATTCGCCTTGGCTCCCGGTGAGGATAACCACGCAATTCTGGCGAGGAAGCGAGGCGAAGTCCTCTTCTGCCAGCGTCTCCGGCATGCCTTCCATATAGCCCAGCTCCGCCGACACTTCGAGCATGCGCTTCATCGAGCGGCCCATGACAATAATGCTGCGGCCGGCGTCGCGCGCGGCGAGCATGACGGTACGTATGCGCCCGACATTCGACGAGAAGGACGTGACGGCCACGCGGCCCTTGGCTTCTGTGATGATTTTGGTGAGATTTTCGCCAACCGCTTTTTCGGAGGGGGAATCACCTTCGCGCAGCGCATTCGTGCTGTCGCACATCAGCGCCAACACACCGGCGTCGCACAGCTCGCGAAAACGTTTTTCGTCGGTGGGCAAGCCCATGCTTGGCGTATCGTCGAGCTTCCAATCGCCGGTGTGGATCACAGTGCCGAGTGACGTCGTGATGGCAAGCGAAACGGGTTCGGGGATCGAGTGCGTCACATTGATCGCTTCAATTTTGAACGGCCCGATATTGAAAGTTTCACCGGCCCTATAGATTGTCAGCGGAATTTTCTCGACACCGGTTTCGGAAAAGCGCTTAGCCTCCAACAGTCCCGCGCAGAAAGGCGTCACATAGAGCGGCACGCGGACACGCGGCCAGAGGTCCATGACCGCGCCGTAGTGATCTTCATGCGCATGGGTGATGACCATGGCGAGAATGTTGGCTTTTTCAGCTTCAATAAATCGAATGTCCGGCAGAACGAGGTCCACGCCCGGAAGGTCAGGTCCCGGAAAAGTCACGCCGCAATCGACGATGATCCATTTGCGATGGCTGGCGGGGCCAAAGCCGTAAAGCGCCAAATTCATCCCGATTTCGCCAACGCCGCCGAGCGGCAGAAAGACGAGTTCGTTCTTGTTGGTATCAGTCATATTCTTCCTAGCTTAGGCTTAAGCGCGCGGGGCGAAAAAAACATCGCCCGCCGAGATGTATCTTGTTTCGCCGGTTTGCAGGCTCAACACAAGACGCCCTGTAGCATCTATGTCATCGAATGTGCCCTCCAAGGGGCCGCTTGGTAAATTCACGATGATTTTGTCGCCTATTCCCCGCGCCAATCGTAGCCATTCGGAGCGGATGAGCGGAAAGCCTTTGCCGTGATCCCATGCCTGCAAGGTCGCTGCCATGGTGGTGGCGAGGTGTTGAAACAGTGCTTCGGGCGCTATGTCGAGCCCGAGTTCTCTAAGGTCTGTGGCCTGATACAGCGCCGGATCGGGATGGTGTTGGCAATTCACACCAATGCCGACGGCGACCGCCAACCTTCCATCCTCCAGCATGGTGCTTTCCAAAAGGATGCCGCTGATTTTCTTGCCGTTGGCGAGAATATCGTTGGGCCATTTGATTTTGAACTCATGCCGCCCTGCCCCTGGCAGCGAGGCAAGCGTTCCATGCACGGCGCAGGCAACGGCGAGAGGCAGCGTGCCGAGTTTTTCGACAGTGTGCGCGGGATCGATGAGGAGCAGCGAGGCGTAGAGATTGCCTCGCTCGGAAATCCATGGACGGCCTTGACGGCCCTTGCCCTGCACCTGACGCGCGGCGCGTATCCAGAGTTTGCCGGAATCGCCTGACTTGGCGGCGGCAAGGACATCGGCATTGGTGGAGCCGGTTTCATCCAGCTCCGCGTAACGCCAGTTGGGTAAGTTCAGGATCGGGTGTGGCAAAGTCGTTTAGAAAAACGAGCTGGCCGCGACTTGGGCGACGAAGCTGATCGGGCCGCCAACGACGACATAGAGCAGCACGAAGGCACCGGAGACGCCCAAGACGGCACGCAGTTCGAACGGCATCGGGCGAAAGCCCTCGACAGGTTCATCGAACCACATGATCTTGATGATGCGCAGGTAATAATACGCACCGACGACCGAGGCCAAAACACCGATGATCGACAGCGCATAGAGCTTGGCTTCAATGGCGGCGAGGAAGACGTACCATTTTCCCCAGAAACCGGCGAGTGGCGGAATGCCGGCCAGCGAGAACATCAGGATGGTGAGCGCAATGGCCATCCACGGGTTGGTTTTGGAAATTCCGGCCAAGTCCGAGATATTCTCGACATTGCCCTCTTTGGTGCGCATGGCGAGGATGAAGGCAAACGTGCCAAGCGTCATGGCAAGATAAATAAGCATGTAGATTGCAACGCCTTTAACGCCGGATTGCGAACCGGCAGCTAAGCCGACAAGCGCGAAGCCCACATGGCCGATGGACGAATAAGCCATCAGGCGTTTGATATTGGTCTGGCCGATGGCGGCAAAGGCGCCGAGCAGCATGGAGGCAATCGAAATGAAGACGATGACCTGCTGCCAATCGGCCTGCACCGGCATGAAGCCATCCATGAAGACGCGGACCAACATCGCCATTGCCGCCATTTTCGGCGCACCAGCAAAGAATGCGGTAACGGGTGTCGGTGCGCCTTCGTAGACGTCTGGCGTCCACATATGGAACGGCACGGCGGAGATTTTGAAGGCAAGACCGGCCAAGATGAAGACAAGGCCGAACAGCAGGCCGACTTGGCGTTCGGTTCCGGTCAAGGCCGTAGCGATTTCAGCAAAGCCGATTTGGCCGGTAAAGCCATAGACCAGCGAAATGCCGTAGAGCAGCATGCCAGACGAGAGCGCACCCAAGACGAAATATTTGAGACCGGCCTCGGTGGATTTGAGGTTTTCGCGGTTGATGGCGGCCACGACGTAGAGCGCGAGCGACTGTAATTCCAAGCCCATATAGAGCGCCAGGAGATTGTTCGCCGAGACCATCAGCATCATGCCGAGCGTCGCGAGCAGGACAAGAATGGGGAATTCGAATTTGGCAAAGTTGTCTTGATGGGCAAAACCGACGGACATCCAAAGCGTCACCAAAGAGCCGACCAACACCAATACTTTCATAAAAGTGGCGAAGGAATCATTGGTGTACGCCCCGCCAAAGCCGCCGCCTTGCGCGGAATAAAGTACGAGATACGTCGCGATGGCTAGGACGGCGAGCGACAGGTAAGTCACCAGTTTGAACGGATTGTTCTTGGAAAACACGCCAACCATCAACAGCACGACAGCGCCGAGCGCCACCACGAACTCGGGCATTGCGAGGGAGAAACTGGCGTAGAAATCGGCCAC
>JANOYJ010000276.1:0-4691 GCA_031428815.1 Phyllobacterium sp. | reverse complement strand
ATAACCTTTATTCTGTAATCGCAACCGGGCAGGGATATGCCAAACGCCATTGCGCCGGAGCAAGCCCCGGATTGGAAAGTTGAGGTTCTTTAGTCAAAGTGCCTTCAAGCGTCAAGTCTCTAGGCGGTTAGTCCGTCAATTTCGGAACGCGGCCAAAAATCGCCTGAATTTGCTGACAAGCGACAATGTAAGGGGCACAGTTCAGGATTTACGCAATTGACAAAGACTCCCTTTATCGCCGCATTGTTGGCTTTCGGAATCAGTCCAACCTTACCGACTTCTACATTGGCGGCGTCGGAGACCTTCAAGGGCGAGTTCTCGATCACGCTTTATGGTCTCCCCTTGGCCCGCACTCATTTTACAACTGTGGTCAATGGTACAAAATTCGCCATCGATGGATCGGTGTTGAGTGCCGGTGTAGGGGCGATATTTGATGACACAAGGGGCACTGTCGCCGTGCGCGGCATCGTCGCTAATAATGGCACGAAGCCATCCAGTTACGCGCTGAAATATACATCCGGCGGAAAGAAAAAAGCCACGAATATCGGCTTTTCCGGCGGATCGGTGGCATCGGCCAACAATGTGCCGCCAACACGCAAAAAGGGTGAATGGATTGAAGTTTTGCCGGCGCAACTCAAAGCGGTTAGCGATCCTCTCACGGGAATGGTTGTTCGTGCTCAAAGTCTCGGCGATGTTTGCAACCGGACCATCCGGGTTTTCGACGGCGAAACGCGGGCCGACTTCGTTATGTCGCTGGCGCGACAGGGTGCCTACAAGACCCGCGGCTATTCTGGGCCGGTGGCAGAATGTGCGGTCAAGTTTGTGCCGGTTTCCGGATTCGAAAAAGGTAAGAAGCAACTTGAATTCTTGCGCAAAAACAAGAATATCCGCATAAGTTTTGCACCGATTGGCACTACTGGCCTGTTTGCGCCAATTGCAGCGCGGGTGGGCACGCAAATCGGCACGGTCGCTGTCGATGCGTCGCGGTTTGAGGCGATCAACTAGAGTATTTTCAGGAAAAGTGGGCACCGGTTTTCCGTCCGAAAATGCGCACCTGAATATGTTAGCGGCATGCCCGCTCAGGGGAAATGATGAGCGGGGCCACTCTGGTTGGATTTATTGCCGTGGCGACTTGGGCGCTATTGGCGCTGCTCACCGATCTTTCCGGAAGCGTTCCGCCATTTCAGCTTCTGGCGATGACCTTTGCCATTGGTGCGGTTCCCGGCATCATCGCGATGGTCGTGCAGCCGGAACGTCGGAAAGCGCTGAGACAACCATTGCCGGTCTGGGCACTCGGCGTGATCGGACTATTCGGTTATCATTTTTCCTATTTCACTGCGCTGGATAATGCACCCGCCGTCGATGCGAGCCTCATCGCGTATCTTTGGCCACTTTTCATTGTGCTGGGTTCGGCCCTCATGCCGGGCGAGGCGCTGAAATGGCACCATATTGCCGGCGCGTTGCTGGGTCTTGGCGGCGCGGCATTAATCGTGACCAAGGGGGGAGAGATCAATTTTGAGGCGCAGTACACGTTCGGCTATGCAATGGCGGGCCTTTGCGCTGTGATCTGGGCCGCTTATTCGCTTTTGTCCCGGCGGAACAAGTATGTGCCAACCGATGCGGTGACTGGATTTTGTGTAGTGACCGCATTCTTCGGCCTGCTCAGCCACTTGACCTTTGAACAAACGGTCTGGCCCCAAGCAATGAGCGAATGGGTGGCCATTGTGCTACTCGGCTTGGTGCCGCTGGGTCTTGCCTTCATAGCTTGGGACTACGGCGTCAAGCACGGCAATATTCAGGTCTTGGGTGCCGCCAGCTACGCCGCACCGCTTTTATCGACCTTGGTGCTGATTGGCGCAGGTCGGGCGGAATTGACCAATGTCACGATGCTGGCCTGCCTGCTCATCACCGGTGGCGCCGTACTGGCGGCCAAGGATATGATCTTCAGAAGCCGCCACTAAAGCTGCTTAGGCTCCCGGCTGCCAACCGGGTGCGGCCATTTCAAACGTTGAAAACTGAAAGCCGGGTGCAACCGTGCAGCCGACTAAGGTCCAGTCACCGAGGCTTTTGGCGGATTGCCAATGATGGGCAGGCACGACGATTTGCGGGCGTTCGCCGTTGTTGAGGTCGATGCCGAGGATGTGGGAGGTTGCTGCTTTTCCGTCAGCGGCGAGGCCGAGTTCCAAGGCCGCTCCGGCATGGAAATGCCAGATTTCGGTAGCGTCGACCCGGTGCCAGTGCGAGCGTTGACCAGATTCTAACAGATAGTAGATTGCCGTCGAATGGCCGCGTCCGCCTTCCGGCGCATCGCGGAATGTCTCGACATACCAGCCACCTTCAGGGTGCGGCTGCATATCAAGCGTGGCGATAATGTCAGCGGCGATCATTAGAAAATATTTTTGCGATGACGGATTTCGCCGAAGACGGCGGCGTCTGTGGCGGATTCCATCGCGAGAACCTTGCGGATGCCTGAATCGTGCGGGCGCAGGAACGGGTTGGTGCGTTTCTCGAGACCGATGGTCGTTGGCAAAGTCGCTTCGCCGCGTTCGCGTTGGTCTTTGATCTTGGCGGCGCGGGCGACGAGTTCCGCATTGTCGGGGTCGATGGTCAAAGCGAACTTCGCGTTGGACAGCGTATATTCATGGCCGCAGTAGACGATTGTGTCGTCGGACAAGAGCGCGAGTTTCGACAGCGAGGCCCACATATCATCGGGGGTGCCCTCCAAGAGACGACCGCAGCCGAGCGCAAACAGGGTGTCGGCGGCGAAGAGCAGCTTTTCGGACGGCACGGAGTATGAAATGCCGCCGAGCGTATGGCCGGGGCAGTCGATCACCTCAAACCTGTATCCAGCGAAGTCGAAGGTATCGCCGCCGGAGACGGTCACATCAATACCGGGTATTTTAGCGGCTTCATGCTTCGGTCCAGTGATTTTGCAGCGGTATTTTTCTTTGAGCACGAGGTTCCCATCGACATGGTCGTGGTGCCAATGCGTGGTGAAAATATCGGTAAGGGTCCAATTTTTCTCGGCAAGGACTTTCATAATCGGCGATGATTCCGGCGCGTCGATTGCGGCGGTCTTGCCGGATTTCGGGTCGTGTATCAGCACGCCGAAATTGTCGGAAAGGCAGGGGAATTGAATAATGTCTAGGGGCATGTTGGGCCTCAATGGCTAAAACATAGGATGAATGGGAGTGTTGCAACTCTCTAGCAGGCGCCGCGACGCTTGCACATCCCTTTCGACATGCTACCTAAGACCCCATGCATGCGGACATTGTTGAACTGCGCGAATTTTATGCCTCGACACTCGGGCATCTGGCCGAGCGTTCGATTGGCATGGCGCTGACGCCGCTTTGGGCGAAATTGCCGGGCGAGCGGTTGGTGGGCCTTGGTTATGCGCTGCCATGGCTTGACCGGTTTCGTGTCGATACAGAGCGGACATTCGCCTTTATGCCGGCCGGTATGGGGGCGGTGAATTGGCCGGTCGGTGAGGCCTCTCTGTCGGCTCTGGTGTTTGATGAAGACCTGCCGCTACCGGATTCCTCGATCGACCGCATTTTGCTGGTGCATGCTTTGGAGCATTGCGAGGACCCGCGCGAAACCTTGAAAGAGGCGTGGCGCGTGTTGGCACCGGAGGGGCGTTTGGTTATTGTCGTGCCGAACCGGCGCGGGCTTTGGGCGCGGTTTGAGCATACGCCGTTTGGCAATGGCCGGCCTTATAGCCGCGGACAATTAGGGCGGTTGCTGCGCGAGGCGAATTTCACCCTCGGGCCGCAGACGGAAGCACTGTTATTTCCACCGGTCAAAATCCGCGCCCTGATGCGACCGGCCTATTGGTTGGTGCGGTTGGGGCGGAAAGTCTTTATGCCGTTTGCGGGCGTGATAATCATCGAAGCGCAGAAGCGGCTCTATCAGGGCATACCGGTGTCGAAGAAAATCTCCCGCCGTGTGTTCGTGCCGGTGTTGGCTCCGCAGGCGACGGGGCGGATCACTTCTTTAACAGAAACACCGCCTGCTGGCCGAAGAAATTCCAGAATGCCCAAGGCAGGTTGACACCGAACTTTTCACCGGACGCATTCAGCGCGGTGGCGCTTTCGACTGTCGCGCCGACTTCTTTGCACAATTCGACAAAGTCGCGGATCGTGCAGAAATGAATATTGGGTGTGTCATACCACGAATAGGGCAGGTCTTTGGTGACAGGCATGCGGCCGAACATGCTGATATAAAGCCGGACGCGCCAATGGCCGAAATTCGGGATTGAGACGATAGCGCGGTCGCCGATGCGCAGCATATCTTCCAAGACTTTGCGCGGGTTGCGCGTGGCTTGAAGGGTCTGCGACAGAATCACATAGTCAAAGCCCTTATCGGGATAGTATTTGAGATCAGTGTCTGCATCGCCCTGAATTACTGAAAGCCCGCGCGAAACGCATTCGTTGACGCCTTTTTGGGAAAGTTCAACGCCGCGTCCATCGACGGATTTTTCAGCGTGGAGAAGTTCAAGTAGCGCACCTTCACCGCAGCCGACATCGAGCACCTTCGAGCCGGATTTTACGAGGTCGCGAATGACCGCAAGGTCGACGCGGCTGGCAGCGATTGTGCTCATTTGGGCTCCAACCCTAAGTCTGTAAGTCCCCGGGCCCGGGCAGCGGAACGGACGAAGCCGTCAATGGCGGCGAAAAGTTCAGGCTCATCCA
>JANOYJ010000275.1:0-2120 GCA_031428815.1 Phyllobacterium sp. | reverse complement strand
AACCCTCAACTCGACGAACTCGCGCTCGCCAAAGAGCTACGCAAACGTGCACCGACAGCGACGCCGAATATCAGGCTGATTGGTTTTGCCGATGACATTTTGAAGCGCGGCGGCAAGATGGTGAATGCCATCAATGCCATCGGTCGTGGCGCGGAAGCGTTTGAGGGCGTTCCGTTCGAAGTGCCAAGCAAGCTCTAGTCTCTCTGAAAGCATTCATCATGAGCAAGCCATCCTGCGGGATCGACTTCGGCACATCCAACTCGACCGTGGGAATGATGTTGGGGGGCCATGTCGCTTTGGTGCCATTGGAAGGTGCGAACCTCAATATTCCCAGCGCTGTCTTTTTCCATTTCGAGCGCGGCAGTGCGCATTTCGGCCGTGCGGCGGTGGAGTGCTACATTGAAGAACACAGCGGGCGTTTTATGCGCTCGATGAAGAGTGTGCTCGGAAGCTCGCTGATGAACGACAAGACGCGGATCGGGCCGCGATATATCACTTTCGGCGAGATAATCGGGCAATTTATCGGGCATTTGAAGAATGTCGCCGAGGCGCACTCCGGCGAAAAGATCGAGCATGTCGTGCTGGGCCGTCCGGTGTTTTTTGTCGACGGCGACGCGGAAGCGGATCGTGCCGCGCAGGCCTCGCTTGAAGCGGCTTCGCGGGCGCAAGGGTTTAAGTACATCGAATTTCAGTATGAGCCCGTGGCAGCGGCCCTGAATTATGAACAGACTTGCCGTCGCGAAGAGCTTGCGCTGGTCATTGATGTCGGCGGTGGAACGGCAGATTTTTCGATTGTACGCGTCTCGCCGGAAGGCGCGTCAAAAGTTTCGAGAGAAGACGATGTCTTGGCCAGCCACGGTGTGCATATCGGCGGCACAGATTTTGACCGCGCATTGAATTTACGCTCGGCCATGCCAGTTCTCGGTTCCGGGACACTGATGTCGAGCGCGTTTGAGGACGGTCAGCTTCGACCGGTTCCAGCGCATCATTTTGCGGAACTGGCCACATGGCACAAGATCAATTTACAATACACACCCAAGAATATTGCGGATGCGCGAGCGCTGCTTAGAACCGCGCAGGAGCCGGACAAGATCGAGAAGCTGGTCGAGATTCTAGAGCATCGGCGCGGGCATGAACTCGCCATGGCGGTTGAGGCGGCAAAGATTCACCTGACTGAGGAGCCCGTTTCCGCCATCAAGATGCCGCTTGAACCGCGCCCGGAATATATCAATGTCACCCGCGAAGACTTGCGCAACTCCATCGGCGAAATGGTGGAGAAACTTAAGACCGCACAGTCTGACACTTTGCGAATGGCGCGGATTGAGAGCGGCGATGTTCAAACGATTTTCCTGACAGGTGGCTCTACAGCCCTGCCCTTGGTGCGCGAGAGTTTGATCGGCTTGATACCGGATGCTAAGATTGTCGATGGTGACAAATTCGGCAGCGTTGGTATCGGGCTGGCGGTTGATGCCCAGCGGCGGTTCGGGTAGCCCACTTAACCCAACAGGGCCGTGTCGTCATTCGGCAAAGAAATCCAATAATATTTCTGTAAATTTCTTTCGAGTCACGGAATCAAGTTCACCAAGTTTCTTGACGAGGCGTTTTCGGTCGACTGTTCGCATTTGATCCAAGGCGATTTCACCGCCCTTGCCTTGAAAATCTGTTGCAACTCTCGTGGGCCAATTTTTCTGTGTAGACGTCATCGGGCACATCAAGACAGTCTGCAAGGCGTCGTTCATTTCATCGGGCGATGCCACAACCGCGGGGCGTGTCTTGCGAATTTCCGCGCTCTCGCCCGTATCACGCCGCACGAGCCATACGTCGTAGCGTGCTACCATGGGTCATTGCTGCTGGTGTCGAGGTCGGCGTCAAGCCAATCACTATCGTCTGACGAAAGCGATGTCTCATTGGCCAAGGCGGCGAATTTGGTCTTCCAATCCGATCTCGGACCCGAATTGACGGCCTCTATAATGATACGGTTCCCATCGGCGGACAACTCGACCTTTTCCAACATTCCTGCCTGTTCCAGCATGCTCTTAGGGATGCGAATACCGCGGGAATTGCCTATTTGTATAATGCGAGCTTCCATCACATCCCTCATTTGTAATTATATAGTAATT
>JANOYJ010000274.1:0-4287 GCA_031428815.1 Phyllobacterium sp. | reverse complement strand
CGCAGCCCTTGCTGGCCTTATCCGCCCGCAAATGTCGGACGTTAACATGGTCTCCGCGCCGATCATGGTCAAAGAGCGCGGCATCATGCTGTCGGAGATCAAACGCGACAAGTCGGGCGTGTTTGACGGCTATATCAAACTGACAGTGAAGACCGATTCCAAAACACGCACGATTGCCGGAACCTGTTTTTCCGACGGCAAGCCGCGCTTCATCCAGATCAAGGGCATTAATCTCGATGCCGAGGTCGGTCGCCACATGCTCTATACGACCAATGCTGATGCGCCGGGCATTATCGGTCTCTTGGGCACGCTTTGCGGTACGAACCAAGTGAACATTGCCAACTTTCAGCTCGGTCGCAACCGGCCGGGCGGCGACGCGATTGCCTTGCTCTATCTCGACGCGCCATTCCCGGAGAAGGCGCTTGGGGAGATCAGGGCCAATCCGGCGATTGAATCAGCGAAGCGGCTGCAGTTTGATATTGAGGGAATTTGAGGGAAACGTGGGCGCGAAGCGCCCCCACCCCTAACCCCTCCCCACATAGGGGAGGGGAAAATCTCATGGGAAAAATGACGATCACAGTCCGCACCGCATGGGACGACGAGGCGCAAGTATGGGTCGCGGTGGCTGATGGGCTTATCGGCCTCGCCACCGAGGCGGACACGCTGGAGGCGCTGGCAAAGAAGCTGCCCGTCTTGGCTCTTGATTTGCTGGAAGAGAAAATTTCAGAAGAGCCAGAGATTGAGTTGATCAAATTCGACAAGATCAAAGAATTGTTTGATTGACGGAACGGCGGCGCTAGCCCGCCTTCCGCTCCGCCAACCATATCCCACCGATCACCAGCACCAGAGCCATGGCGTGAAAAGCCTCAAACTTTTCGCCAAGTATGACGATGGCCAAGGCTGTTCCGAAAATCGGGATGAGATTGATGAAAATTCCGGCCCGGTTCGGACCGATCAGTTCGACGCCCCGGATGAAGAGCAGTTGCGAGATAAGAGACGGGAATATCGCCGTATAGGCAGCGATGGCCCAACCTTTTGCCGCTGGTAGGATCATGGTGCCAGCTATGGATTCCCAAACAGCGAACGGCAAGGCGGCGAGCGTGGCGCTGAATGAAAGGACTGTAATGAGGCTCTTCCAATGCAGCACCGGCTTGTAGCGCAGCAGTACGGTGTACACCGCGTAGACAAGAACCGCGACCAAAACCAGCGCATCCCCTGCATTAAGATCGAGCGTTGCGAGGCGCGTCCAATCGCCATGGGTGGCAACAATCATGACGCCAAGCAGAGTTACCACAAATCCGGCGATCTGATATTTTGTCACTCGTGTTCGAAAGAACAAGAAATTCAAAACATAGACGGCGGCGGGCAGTGCCGCTTGCACAATGGAGCCTGAGACGGCGCTTGTCTTTGTGAGTGCGCTGTAGAGCAAGATATTGAAAAGAGCCATTCCAAACGCGCCGAAGAATATCAGCAGCAAAGCATGCTTTCGGATCGTCGGCCAATCCTTGCGCAGCTCGTTCAGGCTGAAGAAAACGATGATAAGAAACGCCAGAACCCAACGGATCAATGTCAGTAACATCGGCGAAATCTCACCGACCGCCATTTTTCCTGCCACAGAATTTCCGCCCCAGAACAAGGTTGTGAGGGTGAGCAGGATATAGGCTTGGCGCGTCAGATTTGGAGTCAAGATGCTTGGTTGTATGGTGTTCGGCAGCGCATAGCTATCGCTGTCGTAACAATTTCACTCTTATCGACCTAATGCCAACCCTGTCTTTTTTCATTCGCGAGTCTGTTCTATTTTTGCCGCTTGACTGGAACGTTCATTCCATTTCATCTTGTATGCGTCAATAGAGTGGCGACCGGAGAGCCTTACATTCATGAAACCGCCACGCGATTTTCAAAGCCTTAAGAATTTCATTCTCGACCATAATGAGACGTTCCCTAAACGACTGCGGCAAGTTGCGGTATTTGCGCTGGAAAATCCCGACGAAATCGCCTTTGGTACAGCGGCCTCTATCGCCGAACGCGCCGCCGTGCAGCCTTCGACCTTGGTGCGCTTTGCCCAAAGCATCGGCTATGGCGGGTTCTCCGATCTGCAAGCCGTGTTTCGCGACCGCTTGCGTGAACGCGGCTCAACCTATGAGGAACGGCTCGAAGCGCTCTCGGATACTTTCGGGCGAGAGGGCGGCAATTCCATCCTGTCAGGCGTGATTGCTGCTGCGGGCACGTCTATCGATTCGCTTTCTTCCACTATTCGCGCCGAGGAGTTCAACGAATCAGTTCGACTCCTTGCGCGTGCCGAAACGCTTTATCTCGTCGCCCAGCGTCGTTCGTTTCCAGTGACGACTTACCTTGCCTATATGTTCGGAAAGCTGAAAATCCGCACTCAGTTGGTCTCCTCACCCTTTGGCGTTGAAGTCGAGCAGATGGCCTTTGCAACAAAGAAGGATGCCGCACTTGCCGTATCATTCTCACCCTATGCTTCATCGACAGTCGATCACGCGCAGGTTCTGGCGGACGCTGGCGTGCCGGTTATCTCCATCACAGACAGCGCATTCTCGCCGCTGGTAGGTCTGTCCAAGCATTGGTTTGAAGTGACGGAAAATGACTTCGGCGGGTTTCGTTCACTGTCCGCCACCTTCGCGTTGGCGACTGCGATTGCGATTGCGATTGGCGAGGAGCGGAGGGTCAGTCGCAAATAAAAGCCCGCGTCTTTTGAACGCGGGTTAATTTCAATGCTGTTCCCGGTTTTATCCCAGCCGCACAGCCTTACCCGTCTCATGCGATTTTTGCGCTGCATCCGCTAACACCAGCGCTTGCAAGCCATCAAAGCCGCTCGGATTCGCCGGGGTCTTGTTAATCACCGCATCGATGAACGCGTTCATCTCGTTGCGATAGGCAACTTCATAACGCTCAAGGAAGAAGTTCTGCACCGGATCGGCTGACACACCACTCTTGGAGGCGAACTTCACTGTGGTTTCATGCACGTTTCCGGCGGTCAAAAGCCCTTTGGAACCATGCACTTCAATGCGCTGGTCATAGCCATATGTGGCACGGCGGGAATTAGAGATCTGGCAAATCTTTCCAGACGCAGTCTTCAACAAAACCGCCGCCGTATCAACATCGCCCGCTTTGCCGATTTCAGGATCGACAATGGACGACCCCACGGCATGAACTTCGATAGGCTCTTCACCTAAAAGGAACCGCGCCATGTCGAGATCATGGATCATCATGTCACGGAACAGACCGCCGGACGTGGCGATATAAGACACAGGCGGAGCGCCAGGATCGCGCGACAGGATCGTCACCAATTCGACATTGCCGACAACACCCTCATCAATGCGGGCTTTCAAAGCACCAAAATTGGCATCAAAGCGGCGATTAAAGCCGACCATTAGTGTCACGCCGGTTTGCTCGACAACTTTCAGCGTCTTCGCAACGCGCTTGGCGTCCAAGTCAACCGGCTTTTCGCAAAAGATCGCCTTGCCCGCTTTCGCGGCACGCTCGATGAAATCGGCATGCGTTGTTGTCGGTGTGCAAATCATGACGGCATCAATGTCCTTGGAGGAAAAAATCGCATCAATCTCGCGAATTTCCGCACCGGTCGCCTTGGCTAGCGATTCCGCCGCCTTTGGAAACGGGTCAGCAATCGCGATCAACTCAGCCTTCGGCGAAGCAGAAGCGTTGCGTCCATGAATTTGGCCAATGCGGCCAGCGCCGAGAAGTCCGAACCGTAACATTTTACTCTCCATTTCCAAAAATTAAAATAGAACATACATTCTGAATTGACAAGTAAACAGAATTTATGTTTCATTTCAAGCTGCAAATAAGTCAGAGACGGAAATTGCGTCCAGTGTTATTTGCCTGCCAAACGACGCCCAATTGAGGAATCCATCATGTCTATCAAATCCGGACCGACACTTGATGTCATTTCTATCGGGCGCTCGTCCGTGGATCTCTATGGTCAACAGATCGGGACCAAGCTTGAAGACATTTCATCTTTCTCAAAATCCGTTGGCGGATGCCCCGCGAACATTGCCATCGGCACCGCCCGTCTCGGGTTGAAATCCGGGTTGATCACTAAAGTCGGCAATGAGCAAATGGGCCGGTTCATTCGTGAGCAATCCGCCCGGGAAGGCGTCGCCGTTGACGGAATCATCACTGACCCGGAACGGCTGACAGCGCTGGTGCTTCTTGCCGTTGAGGAAGAGGGCGTGTCGCCGATGATCTTCTACCGCTCCGACTGCGCCGACATGGCGTTGAGCGAAGATGACATCGACGAAGCCT